>DASRAF010000211.1:0-9744 GCA_035638295.1 Pseudolabrys sp. | reverse complement strand
AGCGTTCGCATCGTATGCGTTCGTTCCCTCCGGGCTCTCGGCAAATCTGCTCGCAATATTTGCCCGCATCGGCATCGACGCCGGGACGGTCGTCTGGATTGGCGCCTTGTTTGGGCCTGCGCAAGTTGGCGCGCGACTGATCGAATTCACCTTCGGGCGCGATCTGCATCCGCTGTGGGTCGTGCGTTTTGCCCTCAGCATGCTGCTGTGTGCCTTTGTCATGCTTGCGTTTTTGGGCGTCTCGCCGGGTTCGGCGGCAGCATTCGCACTCATGTTCGGCGGTGCCAACGGTCTCGTGACGATTACCCGCGGCGCCGTCCCATTGGCGCTGTTTGGCGCATCCGGCTATGGGCGGCTGATAGGCCGCCTTGCAGCGCCTTTTCTGCTGATGCAGTCGGCCGCGCCTCTGGTGATGGCGTTTGTGGTCGAACGTGCATCCGATCCGGCTGCGCTGGCCCTTGCTGCCGGGTTCGCCTCGATTGCGCTGGTCTGTTTTATCGCGATCCGCCGCCCGGGCTAGGCGAATATTGCATCAATATCGAGCTGACTCGCATGGCCCGACGCTGCGTCGAGTCGCGGACCATTGATAAGTTCCGTCGAGGGTGTGGATTTCGATGTCTGAACCGGTTGGGCGATGCCGGCACCGCTGTGGCGTTGCCACGAGTCGCTCTGCGACCATCATCAGCATTGCGATCACCTTGCCGATGCGCTGGCCCGCGAGATCCTGGAAATTGCACGCCTCGTAGATCGGACCACGTGATCCTGCACATCGTGCGCGAGGCCGTGGTGGTAATCGTCATTCAATACAGAGGCGAGAGCACGTGCGCAGTCGTCGATAGCCTCTGCCGAGGCGAGAATCTTCTGTGTTGCCGTTTCCAGCTTTCAACAGCCGCGCCGAGTTCGCCGGCCGCGCGTGCCATCCGAGGGTCATTACCATCGTGAATGAGCGCAGAAAGCTCACGCATGTTGCGAAGGATAACGGATTGAATGGCTGCCAACTCTCGCGCCAGCTCCTGTCCAGGTTCCGCGGGTTGTCGCAATTCTTCGGCGACAACCGGTTGCGCGGAATCATCCGATGCGGCCGCTGAGGCGTCGCCACCAATCATCTGTCAGATGCGAAATACTTTGCGTTGCACGCGCAGCTTTTACCGGAGGCGCTATTAATGCGGCGTTGCAGGCGCGCGTAAACCGCTCGTTCACCATGTTGCATCGTGGTTTACAGCGATTAACCAATCGGTGTCCGTTTGAGCTTTTTATGGTGAAGCACGAATTAAACTACGAGGGTGTCGTCATGTTGCGTTCGGTCGTTATCGGAGTGGTTACGATTTCGTTGTCGGGCGCGGCATCGGCGCAGCCAATATTCGCGACATCCGATCCCGTACCGGAAACACGAACGACCGTCCTGGCCGCAACGCAGCCCGAACTGCCGCCCAATCCCGTGACCGGGTTCATCGAATTCCTGTTTGGTGACCCCGCTCGTCAGGCTCAACGCGGGTCGCGCCAATGGTTTGGCGCCCCGCCACAGCAGGACTATTCGCGCGACGAGCAGGATGGGCGAGTGGCCTATGCCAACGCGCCCTCGGACGATCAGGTGTTGGAACCACAGCGCTCGGACGAGCCGATCGACCCGCGTTTCCTGCGCCAGGAGGTTGCCTATAACGGAACGGAAGCACCCGGCACCGTGGTTGTCGATACAGCCAACCATTTTCTGTATCTGGTCGGGCCCGGGGGCAGGGCCCTTCGTTACGGCATTGGCGTCGCCAGGCCGGGATTTTCATGGGCAGGACGGCATGCGGTTTCGGCAAAGAAAGAATGGCCGGACTGGATTCCGCCCGTGGAAATGCTTAAGCGCCAGCCATACCTCCCGCACTTTGTCGCCGGCGGTCCGCACAATCCGCTCGGGGCGCGCGCGCTTTATCTCGGCTCGAGCATCTATCGCATCCACGGTTCGAATGAGCCTTGGACAATCGGCAAGAACGTATCGTCAGGATGCATCCGCATGCGCAATGCGGACGTCATCGACCTTTATGAGCGCGTGAAGGTCGGCACCAAAGTCGTGGTGATGTAGCCGATCAGGCGCTGTCGCCACCAAAGTCGCCGCCGAAATCGCCGTCTGAATCGAGGTCGTCGTCGAGATCGACCGACTCCGAAGCACTATCGTCATCAAACAGCGAGGCGGAGCGTGCATCGCCGCGCGTGTCACCTCCGATGTCGTTCAGACCCGCATCGCGAGCAAGGTCGCTTCCGGCCGCACTCCTGTTGTCCCAGGGCGAGCCTGATGGCGACGGGTCAGCCGCGAATGCACGTGATCCGTGGTTTCCGAACATTGAGCTGATGGAGTTGAGAAGCAACGCACCCCCGATCACGCCCGCGGCCGATGCCGCTGCGGTGCCAAGGAAAGAACCACCTAATGATGGTGCAGTCTGGGCAGGTGCAGGCTGCGCAAGAGTGCCGCCAGTGTTCCAGCGCGGATCGGGGCCGGCCGACGTGCCAGGGCGGACACTCGGGACAGATGTCCCGCCCGCGCGTCCCGTCAGGACCTGACGCATGCTGTCGAGAAAGCCACCCGTCGTGGTCGCGGCGGAGTCTTCGCCGGTGAGCTCGCGGATGCGTACATCCGCGCGTCTGAGCGCCTCATCCTGCACCAGCACCGTCTGCACGAGCGCGTAGATCGCGTGCGGCGCGCGCGCCAATCCGTCGGAGATAGCACGCGCGGCTTCCGCGTCGCGTGGCGCGTTTTCAAGCTGGGCGAGACGGTCGAATAGTTCGTCAACCAGCTGGCGTTCCTGTGGGGTCATGGCGTCCTCCCATACCTATCGGCGGTGTTATCTAGGCAGTGCCGTAGCTTTCGCCAGTAGGGTCAGCAAGGACGACACCGTGTTCAGCCAAAAGCCGCGGAAAGGCGTCGGAATTGAAGAAGGAAAATTCCTCCTGGCGCAGAGACGTCAACGAATCGAGGCTTTTTAGCGCATCGTCGACGAAGCCCGGATGACACATGACGAGACCACCGCCAGGTAAGCCCGTCAGAAACCGTGGAAAAATCCTTGGGTAATTCGCTCGGGAATTGAAGCTGTAAGTTCCGGCAAAGCCCGGATTGAATTTAATGCCCAGTCTTTTGGCTTTCCGGCGGAACCCGAAGCTCAAAATGTCCAGGGTCAGCGCCTTGCGGTCCTGCAGACGTCGGCCCGCCTTCGCGCGGGCGCATTGTCGCACCCAGGCTTCAGGAGCCCCTTGCGCGACGACCCTTAGAAAAGCGTCGCGTATCTGGGGAAACAGATGAACGTGTTGGTGACCGTCGACGAAATCCGGAGGTCGACCGAAACCATTGATAAAGGCGCGGAGTTGGGTCGCGATTTCGGTAATGAGCAGTTCCGACTGGAGGCGACGTGCAACTGCCCCTCGCAGGACGTCGTTGAGGGACAGAAAGTGCCCTTTGCGCAAGGGCGAAAAATCCGCGCTCATTGCGCTGAAAGGCGAGGTCAGTGTCACATGCAAGCCGAGGGCCGCGCGCTTTTCGCCTGAATTGAGCGTATCAAGCGCAGCTGCTTCATCGCTATTGAAGTAGGGCGACGCCACCATGACCGAGGTGGCATTGATCCGTCCACGCACGATCAGTTCGCGGATGCCCGCGTTCACGCCTGGCGAAATTCCATAATCATCTGCGCACAACCAGATGTGGCGAGGCCCGGTGCGCATAACGCTTCATCTTACTCGGCTGCGCGGGAGGCGATCGGTCGTGCTTTGTCCGATTCACTCGCACGCTTCACGGTGTGCTCGGCGACGAAATACACCGGCCGACCTTTGATCTCGGACAAGAGCTTGCCGATATACTCGCCGAGTACGCCAATGAGGATAAGTTGCACGCCGCCTATGACCATGACGCTGACCACCAGTGACGGATAACCGGGGACGTCTTTGCCGTAGAGCAGCGTTTCCAACACAATCCAGCTACCGAAAAAAAGCGCTGTCGCCGCGAGCGCGAGGCCGAGCAGGCTAGCGACGCGCAGCGGGGCCACGGAGAACGACGTGAGCCCCTCGATCGACAAGCCGATCAGCGTCCACACATTCCAGGTGGTGTTGCCATGCGCGCGCACCGCCGGCTCATAATCGACTCGCGCCTGACGAAACCCGATCCAGCTTGAAAGCCCCTTGAAGAATCGATTGCGTTCCGGCATCTGCCGAAGCGCGTCTGCGGCGCGCGGTGACAAGAGCCGGAAGTCGCCGGCGTCTTCCGGAATTTTGTGGCGAGCTCCCCAGTTCAGCAGGGCATAAAACGAGTGAACGCCGGCCCGTCGCAGCCAAGGCTCATTCTCGCGATGAGCCTTGGCTGTGTAGACAACATCGTAGCCGTCATCGAACCAGCGAGTAACCAACGTGTCGATCAGATCGGGCGGATGTTGTCCGTCACCGTCCATGAACAACACCGCGCCGGCCGGAGCGTGATCGAGGCCCGCAAGGAGCGCGGCTTCCTTGCCGAAATTTCGCGACAGCGTAACAACCTGGATGTCGAGCGGGATCGCGGGCTGAGATCTGGCGACGGTGCCGGTGTCGTCGCTGCTTCCGTCGTCGACATACACGACTTCAACATTGAGCCCGCGTCTGGTTTGCTGATAGCGCGCGACCTCGGCGATGCGTTCATTCAGCGCCGGCAGCCCCTTTGCCTCGTTGAATAACGGCACGACGATCGTCAACGTCGGCGTCAACGAAGATGCGCGCGCGCGCGAGCCCGATTTGGTCGATTTTGCGGCCATCCTTTGTGAACCTGTCGCCTTTATTGGCGATCTATACCGCACCGGAATGCCCCTGTCGCGTCCCGGCCTACCGGGACATGATTTACCGTGCTAATCGAAAGCGGACGATGATCCCGGCGCCGGTCCAAAACATCCTCGATCGTCTTGCGGTGGCATGGCATGAGCGGGCCATCGCGCTCAAGGCAACCAGTTTCGCGCTGATCGGGGTTCTCAATACGGCCGTGGATTTCAGCGTCTTCTGGGTGGCCGCCAATTTCCTGCGCTGGCCCCTGGTCCTTGCCAATGTGATGGCCTGGCTTATCGCCGTGACGTTCTCCTACACGATGAATTCCGTCATCACGTTCGGTCCGGAATCCGGCCGCATTCTGCGATGGCGCGATTACGCGAGCTTCGCCGCTTCAGGGGTTGCCGGGATGGTCACGAGCACGGCAACCTTGCTCGCGCTGTCCTATTTCATTCCGGTCCTGATGGCGAAACTTGCGTCGATCCTGGTCAGCTTCGTGGTAAATTTCTCACTTTCGCATTTTGTCGTGTTCCGCGAACGTCCACCGCGTCAGAACGCCGGGCGATGATCCTGCATGAAGCACAATGACAACCTGACCGCCGATCTTCCTGGTTTCGTCACTCATCTCGAATGCGCGATGACCGGTGAACGCCACGAGGCCGACCAGGTGCACAACCTGTCGCGAGCCGGCAAGCCGTTGCTTGTGCGCTACGATCTCGAAGGTGTTCGCAAGGTGCTAAGCAAGGAGACGCTGACAAAGCGGGCGCCCGACCTTTGGCGTTACCGCGAATTGCTACCCGTTCGCAAAACGGAAGACATCGTGAGCCTGGGCGAAACGATGACGCCGATTGTCGCGATGCCGCGCCTTTCGAAAAAACTCGGCGCCGGCGAAATCCTGGTCAAGGACGAAGGACGCCTGCCGACTGGGTCATTCAAGGCGCGGGGTCTGGTCATGGCGGTCTCAATGGCCAAGGCGCTCGGCATAAAACATATGGCGATGCCGACAAACGGCAATGCTGGTGCGGCACTTGCCGCCTACGCGTCGCGCGCGGGCATCAAGACGACGATCTTCTGCCCTGAGGATACGCCGGAAGTGAATGTGAGCGAGATCGCGCTGCAGGGCGCGACCGTTTATCGTGTCAACGGTCTGATCGATGACTGCGGAAAGATCGTCGGCGAGGGAAAAGCGAAAGTCGGATGGTTCGATACGTCGACCCTGAAGGAGCCGTACCGGATCGAAGGCAAGAAGACCATGGGCCTCGAACTCGCCGAACAGCTCGGCTGGCAGGTGCCAGATGCGATTTTCTATCCGACCGGCGGTGGCACCGGATTGATCGGCATGTGGAAGGCGTTCGCCGAACTGGAGGCGATCGGTTTCATCGGGAAGAAACGCCCACGCATGATTGCCGTCCAGGCAGCCGGGTGCGCGCCGATGGTGAAGGCATTCGAAGCTGGCGTGGAACACGCGCCGCGTTGGGAGAACGCCCACACGATTGCTGCCGGAATTCGTGTTCCGCAGGCTATCGGCGATTTTCTGATATTGCGCTCCGTGAGGGAAAGCGGAGGTTTCGCAATCGCCGTGCCGGACGCAGCGATCAGTGCTGCGATCAACGAGATGGCACGGGAAGAAGGTTTTCTTCTCTGCCCGGAAGGGGCGGCAACTTATGCCGCCTATAAGCAGAGCCTTGCTGACGGGCGCGTGAAACGCACCGATCAAGTGATGCTTTTCAACTGCGCCAGCGGCTTGAAATACCCGTTGCCGCCCGCGAAGCGCACGCTCGATCGGCATAAACCGATCGATTTCGCGTCGCTCTAAAGTCCGGTTTCGAGTTTCGCGTAAAGAGAGTTATCGCGTGAAAATACGTAGTCGAGATCGGCCACGGCCACAGCTTCTGCGCCGTTTTCACGCAAATAATTTGTCAGCGCATAAACCTGATCCGGCGGGCAATGCAGGATCAACATGCCCGACGAAGACGGCCCGCCGAATGGCGCTTCGATCGCAAATTTCCGCATGGCGTTTTCGACCAGCATGTCGGTAGCGGCCGCAAATCGTGCGCGCACCTCACGGAATGCCCGCGCGCGCGCCTGTGCCGCGACCCTATCAAGGATCACGCGGGCAAGATCACGTTCGCCTTTACCCCAGGCGGCGTTTCGCGCCGCTACCAAGTTGGCCTGTGAACGCAGGATGGTGCCGTCTTCCACCACCTTCAGGCCGTTCGCCGCAAGCGTTGCCCCGCTCGTCGTAATGTCGACGATCATCTCGGCGGTGCCGGCCGCGGGCGCCCCTTCAGTCGCACCCGAGCTCTCGACAATGCGATAGTCGATGACCCCGTGCGATGAGAAGAAGTCGCGCGTGAGATTGATGTACTTGGTCGCGACACGCATCTTGCGGTCATGGTGATGGCGGAAGGCAGTGGCGACGTCGTCCACGTCCGCCATCGTGCGCACATCGATCCACGCCTGCGGCACCGCGACGACAACGTTGGCAAAGCCGAAGCCGAGTCCTTCAATGAGCACGACCCGCTTATCCGCGTCCGGAATCATCTCACGGACGAGATCTTCGCCGGTGACCCCGAGATGGACAGCCCCTGCCGCGAGCTGAGTGGTGATTTCCGAAGCAGACAGGTAGGCGACCTCGACATCATCGAGCCCAGTGACAGCGCCCCGGTAGTCGCGCGCCCCACGCGGCTTGATGAGAGGCAGTCCGGCCCGCATGAAGAAGGCCTCTGCATTCTCCTGCAGGCGGCCCTTGGCCGGAACGGCGACGATCAACGGGCCGCTCACGACGTACCCCCGTAGATCGCCAGTCTTTCGATCCAAACCGCGAAGCCGACGGCAGGAATGGGATCGGAAGCACCAAGCCGTGTGAGCAGATCATCATAGCGGCCACCCGCAACAAGGGGGTCGCCGGTGCGCTTGGGATCGGTGAGTTCAAAGACAAGACCGGTGTAGTAGTCGAATCCGCGGCCGAACGCTGTCGAGAAACGCACAAGTTTGACATCGATGCCGCGCGCTTCCAGAAACCCGGTCCGGCGCTCGAACTGGTCGAGCGCAGGTGCAAGCGCCGGCATCATATTGGCATCCTTCGCCAACGCGCGCAGCGTGGCCGCGGCCTCGTCGGGATTGTCCTGAATCGCGAGAAAGCGCTCGATCAGGTCTCGCACATCGCGTGGCAGCCTGGCGCTCGCACCGAGCGCGGATTGTTCGAGAAAGCGTCCGGCAATCTCTCCGACCGAGCGGCCACCAATGGCATTGATGCCGGCGATCGACAACAGGTCGGTTATCAACGCGTGGGCACCTTTCGGATCGGAGCCGGCGAGCGCGGCCAGCACGCCTTGGTACTCGGGACGTGCATTGTTTCCTCCGAGCACAAGGCGATCGAGGTCCTGCGCCAGGTTGGACTTGCGGTTAAAATCCTTGATGAGCCGCCGCTTCCACGCGGGCGGAAGATCGAGTCCGGCAACAAGACCCGCGAACAATGCGACGTCGCCAATCTGGATGTCGGGCGAAGCGACGCCATAGTGCGCAGTTGCCTCGAGGCCGAGCGAAAGCATTTCGGCGTCGGCAGCCGCCTTGTCGGAACGCCCGAACGACTCGATGCCGGCTTGCAGAAATTCCGCGGGCCCGTCGGCGCGGTGACGAAAGATAGGACCGAGATAGCAGAAGCCAGCCGGTTTCCCCGCAGCGCGAGAGGCGAGATAGTCTCGCGACACGGGAATCGTCAGGTCAGGACGCAGACAGAATTCGTCGCCGTCCGGCGCCGTCGTCAGATACATGCGCCGGCGAATGTCCTCGCCGGACAGGTCGAGAAATGGTTCTGCCGGCTGCAGCATGGCGGGCGCAACACGGACATAGCCGGCACGCTCGTAGGAGGAGAGCAGCGTCTCCGCCCGCGCATCGGGCTGTTTCACTGTCGTTACGCTCGCGTCCATGGTGTCTCAGTACAGCTTTGCGTCCGGCTTTCGCTGGCCGGCCTTTAGCACGCTGGTCTTAAGGATTCGACGACGTTTGTGCGCAGGCCTTAACGGGCACAGCCGCCAAATGATTGTCGTCGTTAACAAATTTTCCGGGTCTCGCGGAACCGGCTATTCGGGCGACCCCGGTCGCTGCCTCACCGTAAGCGGATAAGGGAATTTCAATACACCCAGGATTCACCGGCCGGGATGGGGGTCCAATGAGCTCAGTCCCGCCCGGGTGTCGAGACCTCTTACCATTCCGACTAATTCTGCGCGGTGACTGCGACCTTGACCGACATGTCGAGAAAATCTGCTGTGCTGCCGATATAGCTTCCCGAAATCGGAATTGCCTGGGAGGGGTCGCGCGTCACCGCTACGCGGATCAGATTCTCCCCGGCGATGAGCACGTCGGTCGGATCGTACTCGATCCAGCCAGCACCCGGCAGATAGACTTCGGCCCATGCGTGGGTCGCCGCAACAGCTTGCGTGGCGTCACCGCGATCGAGCGCAGGATCGTACAGATAGCCGCTGACGAAGCGCGCGCCGAATCCGAGATAGCGCGCGGCTTCGATGAACACCATCGCGAAATCGCGGCACGCGCCCGTCTTCGTTTCCAATGTCTGCACGGGCGATTGCGTTCCCGGTTCGTGACGTTCGGCGTAAATAATGTCCGGCTTCAGTGCCGCGTTCATGTTGGTGAGGAGTTCGAGCGTCCGCATCGGTCGCGACGTGACGAAACCGTCCGCCCAGCGCGCCAGAACGCCGTTCGGGTCGGGACAGTGCTGCTCAAGCAGCCGGCCCAGATCGACGCGGTCACTGCTCGAATAGATGAAGGGATATAATTCAGCTTCCGGCGCGATAGGGAACTGCAGGCCCTCGAGTCCGTACCGTTCGATTCTGAGCGTACTCGTGACGCTGAGCATGCTGGCACTGGCGTTGAAATCAACGAGGGCGACAGAGTTGCCGAATACGTCGTGCATCCAGCGAAGATTGCCGGGCGGCGACAGAGTGAGTTCCGCAGCCACCAATCGCA
>DASRAF010000210.1:0-2027 GCA_035638295.1 Pseudolabrys sp. | reverse complement strand
TGGTGAACTTCCAAACGATCTCGCCGTGGCCGTGCGGCAGCAGGCGCTTTGCATTCGGATCGTCATGCTCCATGTCTGGATTCTTTTTCATCACCTCCGCGTGCTTGCGATTTTCAGCGACCGTCGCGAGGATGAATTCGTGATCCTCCTCGCCGTCGTTTTGCAGGACGAAACGGACTTGTTCCCCCCGGCGCACCTCAATGCGGGCGGGCTCGTAACCCATCTTCCCGCTTCCCTCGAACATCTTGATCTCGACAACGCGCGCGGGCTTCTTTGGATCACCCGGGCGGCCAGCCGAGAAACTTCCGTGATCCTCATGGGCAGACGCCAAACTGGGCATTGCGATGTGCACCGCCAGCATTGCCGCAGTCGATGTCAGTAAGGCCCCGACGGCGATAGCGATGCGGGTACGTTTCGGCATGGTGGCTTAGCTCCTTTCAATGTCCCTTGTGGTTGCTTCCAGGTTTCACCGCCTTGGGGCCCGCTTTCGGCTCACTGGCAGGGCCGCTTCGCTGGGGCGCGGGCGCGGATGAGTTCGCGACTTCGTATGCGACCGTGCCCTGAGGGTGCTTGTAGTCACCCGGATCCTTGTAATCGTTGGCCGCAAGGTCTTCGCGGATCTTCATCAGCGTGAACATGCCGCCCATCTCGATCGGCCCGAACTGGCCGAAGCCCGTCATCATCGGCAGCGTGTTGTCGGGCAGCGGCATTTCCATCGCGCCCATCTCAGCCATGCCCGTGCTCCCCATCGGCATGTAGTCGGGCACGAGCTTGCGGACCTGGCGCGTCAAATCGCGCTTGTCGACGCCGATGAAGTTCTTGATGTCGTGCCCCATCGCGTTCATGGCGTGATGGGTCTTGTGGCAGTGGAACGGCCAGTCGCCGGGGTTATCGGCAACCATGTCGAAGGCCCGGATCGTGCCGACCGGGACGTCGGTCGTACTCTCCGGCCATTGCGCACTCTCGGGCACCCAACCGCCGTCTGTGCAGCTCACCGCAAAATGGTGGCCGTGCAGGTGGATCGGATGGTTGGTCATGGTGAGGTTGCCCATGCGCACCCGCACCCGGTCGCCAAGCCGCACCGGCATGGGATCGATGCCCGGGAACACGCGGCTGTTAAACGTCCACATGTTGAAGTCGGTCATCTCCGCGACCTTCGGCAGAGAGGTGCCGGGGTCGATCAGGTAGGCGCTCATGATGAAGACGAAGTCGCGGTCGACGTGGCGAAACTTCGGGTCGCGCGGATGCACGACGAACATGCCCATCATGCCCATCGCCATCTGCACCATTTCGTCCGAATGCGGGTGATACATGAACGTCCCGCTGTGCTTGAGCTCGAACTCGTAGACGAAGGTCTGTCCCGGCTTGATGTGCGGCTGCGTCACGCCCCCGACCCCATCCATTCCGTTCGGCAGCAGCACGCCGTGCCAATGGACCGTCGTGTGCTCGGGCAGCTTGTTGGTGACGAAGATGCGCACCCTGTCGCCTTCGACCGCCTCGATCGTCGGTCCCGGCGCCTGGCCGTTGTAGCCCCACAAGTTCACCTTCATGCCCGGCGCAAATTCGCGCACCACCGGCTCGGCGACGAGGTGGAACTCCTTCCAGTCGCCATTCATGCGCCAGGGCAAGGTCCAGCCGTTGAGCGTGACGACCGGTTGATAGTCGGGGCCGCTCGCCGGAAAGATCGGCGGCTGCATGGTGGTGGTCTTGGTGCTCGGCGCCTCGGGAATGCTTGCCGCCTGCACGCGCCCGCTGACCGCGGTTGCGCTTGCCAGCACCGCGGCGCTGCCGAGAAAGCCTCTGCGCGAAATCATGGGTATCCTCCTTGTTCAACGTGCGCCGGCATCGCCGCCGGATACCGCCATGGGGTTTGCTCGTTCCTGCTTGTTGCTTGACCTGCCGCCGCCGGCGATCGCCGCCTTGAGCTCTACGGTTGCCAGCCAGAAGTCGCGCTTCGCCTCGATCGCCGTGATCGTCGCCGCAATGCGCTGGCGCGCCTCCACCAGCAGCGAAAACACGTCGATCAG
>DASRAF010000209.1:0-3562 GCA_035638295.1 Pseudolabrys sp. | reverse complement strand
CGCGATTGCGCGCCGACCCGCCTTCCTAATTCCGCACCCCGCGCGAACTTGCGGCTGGCGACGACCGCTCGGCCGTCGCGGTCGCGAGCCGGCGCGGTCGAAACGCTCGGAAAGCTCATAGACGAGAGCCAGCGTCTCCATCGCAGTCGCGATCCGCTTCTCTTTGATTTTTCTCCCTTGGCCAGCGACCGAATCTGCGAAAGCCCCCAAGGCCAACGAATAGCGCTATGACGAGCCCGACAAAGGTGAGAACCTGTGTCGTTGTCATGGCCTATCCCTCCAGCCAGTTCGTGAATGCCCATGCCCGCCGGGCTTGGTCCGAATCCGCATACCAGGACTAAAACTCATGCTAACCGTTAAAGACGCGGAACATCTTGTGATGCTTATTTCAATTGTCGGCGGATTGTTTTGCGCTCGGGCCTGGTCAGTGGCGGTGGTTGCAGTGATTGCGGGTCTGTTGTTTCCAACGCTGCTAACACTATTCGTGTCGCCCTACTGGAAAAGTCTTGGCTTTGAGCGTTATTTCGAGATGCAGGCCGGCAATTTTATAGCGCTGGCCAGCTATTACATGGTGATCTGCGCGATATTTGCTTTTGGCGCGCACTTACTCCGGCGCGCCATTGGGACCGTCGTCCGATTGGTCCGGGGATGGCATCGGCCTGCTGACCAAGGAAAAAGTCCAGAATGAAAGCGATGAAAGAGCCAGTTCGTTACGGGAGGGGATGCAGCGCTTAAGCGCCACCCCCTCGTCGGGGTGATCAAGTCCGCCGGCATCAAACCGGACTAACCGAGGGCGTTGGTAGACATTCCATAACCTGTCATTCTGCGAAGCAGATGGTCCGCGGGTCCGGCTCGGCGGCTCGCCAGTGCCGGCCATCCCGTTGGGCTACGAGTACAGTGATCTATTCCTACGTGATCAAACGGCGGTGATGCCGCCAAATAGCTGATCTCCATCGGCGGGCGCCCGTGACTCATTGTTTATACATTTGACTTCGCGCTATACCCATGCTGGCATCAACCCCTCCGAATTTTCGGAAACGGAGCGCAACATGACCCCGACCAAAATCATCGCAGCTGCGATCACCGTCGTGCTCATGGTGACTCCCGCGGTCGCGCAGGGTACCAAAGTTGCCATTGGAATCTCGGGGTGGACGGGATTTGCACCGCTCGTCCTTGCCAAGGAGGCCGGCATCTATTCGAAGAACGGCCTCGACGTCAGCATCAAGAAAATCCCGCAGGCAAGCCGTCATCTGGCCATCGCTTCGGGCGACGTCCAGTGCGCGGCAACGACCGTCGAGACCTGGATCGTCTGGAACGCCAACGGCGTTGCTACCAATCAGTTGTTCCAGATGGATAAGTCGTACGGCGCGGATGGGATGGTCGTGCGCAACACTATTGCATCGATCAAGGATATCAAGGGCAAGACTGTGGCCGCCTCGGCGCCGGGAACCGCGCCCTATTTCACGCTGGCCTGGTTTTTAAAGAAGAACGGCCTCACGGTTAAGGACGTGACCGTCGTCAACATGGAGCCCGCCCCCGCAGCGCAGGCGTTTATCGCCGGCCAGAATGACGTTGCCATGACTTATGAACCCTATCTCTCGGCTGTGCGCGAGAAGCCGGAAGCGGGCAAGATTATTGCTACGACGCTCGACTATCCAATGGTGATGGACACATTCGGCTGCACGCCCAAGTTCATCGTGGAGAACGAGGCAGCGGTGAAGGCGCTGACGAAGAGCTACTTTGACGCGCTCGAATTGATCAAGACGGACCAGAAGAAGGCCTATGAGATCATGGGCGCAGACGTGAAGCAGACGGGCGAGCAGTTTGGCAATTCAGCGAAATACCTGCGTTGGCAGGATCAAGCCGCCAACAAGGCCTTCTTCACTGGTGAGTTCAACACATTCAACAAGGAAGCGGCCGATTTGCTGCTTGAGATCGGCGTCATCAAGCAGATTCCCGATCTCGGAAAGCTTACGGATACCCGCTTTATTCAGTGAGCGGGCCTCCACGGCTGTCAGCGCCTTTCGTCGCAGCTTGCCGCCTGCCACACGAATGCGGTCATGAATCCAATCTTCTGATCTGGCAGACGAGGAACCGTCTGGAATTGCTGACGGTCCGAGCACGTTCGGGCGCTCTTGACCAGCGCCGCACGATATGAAGCCCCTTACGCCCATTTCCAATACTGTCCGCCTAGGGCTCGGCACTTTGTTCTTCGTACTTTTCTTTACCGTCTGGGGCTATGCCACGTTCGGAGGCTATGTCTCGAAGACTTTTCTCGCTGATCCCCTCACCATGATCGAGGAGGGCTGGCTGCTGCTAACCAAGCACGGCTTCCTCGGCGATATCGGTATCACCATCTGGCGCGTCGTGGGTGGTTTTGTGCTGGCTGCGCTGGTCGCGATACCGATCGGCATCCTGATGGGCGCGTACAAACCGATTGAAGCATTCTTCGAGCCGTTCGTCTCATTCGCGCGCTACCTGCCCGCATCGGCTTTTATTCCGCTGCTGATCCTGTGGGCGGGTATCGGCGAATTGCAAAAACTCCTCGTCATCTTCATCGGCTCAGTGTTCCAGATCGTGCTGATGGTTGCAGTGACCGTCGCGAGCGTGCGCCGTGATCTGGTAGAGGCGGCAATGACCCTTGGCGCACGCGACCGCGGGATTCTTACTCGCGTGCTGATTCCAGCCTCCGCGCCCGACATTGCCGAGATCTTACGGCTGGTACTTGGTTGGGCATGGACCTACGTGATTGTGGCCGAGCTGATCGGCTCGTCCTCCGGCATCGGCCACATGATCACCGACAGCCAGGCGCTGCTTGCCACCGGTCAAATTATCTTCGGCATCATCGTAATCGGCGTGATCGGCCTAATCTCCGATTTCCTCTTCAAATGGGGAAACCGGCAGCTGTTTCCCTGGAGCCTTGCGTGAGCGAGCTGGTCATCGACAACGTTTCCCGTATTTTCCCAGGTGCGCGTCGGCGCGCACCGACGCGCGCGCTCGAGCCGACGAATCTTACGATTCCCGACAACGATTTCGTCACGATCATCGGTCCTTCCGGCTGCGGCAAGTCGACATTGCTGCGGCTCGTCGCCGGACTGGATCAGCCGACTACGGGCCAGATTCTCCTCAACGGCATTCCCGTATCTGAACCAGGCCCCGACCGTGGCATGGTCTTTCAGTCGTATACCTTGTTTCCGTGGCTCACCGTCGCCGACAACATCGCCTTTGGCTTGCGCGAAAAGGGCACACCGGCGCACCGGCGCACGGCAATCGTGCGCGAGTGGCTCGTGCGGATCGATCTGGTCAGCTTTGAGCATCATTATCCCAAGCAACTTTCGGGAGGCATGCAGCAGCGCACCGCAATTGCGCGCGCGCTCGCCAACGACCCGGCGATCCTCCTTCTCGACGAGCCGTTCGGCGCCCTCGACAACCAGACGCGCGCCCTGATGCAGGAACTTCTCCTCGATATTTGGGAGCGCGAGCGCAAGACCGTACTGTTCGTCACTCACGACATCGAGGAGGCAATCTTCCTTGCCTCACGCGTGGTGGTAATGACTGCAAG
>DASRAF010000208.1:0-2921 GCA_035638295.1 Pseudolabrys sp. | reverse complement strand
TAGACAGCGGCGGGATATGTGGGCGTAGAAGTGCACCCGATTGACACACGTGACTCAGAAGAGATCGAGCAGGCCATTGCTTCGTTCACGCGCCGACCAGGCGGTGGACTGATCGTGACACAAAATACATCGGTGCTTCCTCATCGCAAGCTGATCATTGCGCTAGCTGCAAGTCATAGATTGCCCGCCGTCTATGCCTCGCGCTTCTTCGCCATGGACGGCGGCCTGCTCTCTTTTGGACCCAACTTGCTGGACAACTACCGCCGAGCGGCGGGTTACGTCGATCGCATCCTCAGAGGCGAGAAGCCCGCCGACATGCCGGTGCAGGCGCCGACCAAGTACGAACTGGTGGTCAATCTCAAGACCGCCAAGGCGCTTGGCCTTTCGGTGCCGCGCGCCCTGCTCGCCCGCGTCGACGAGACGATCGAATAGGCGTCGGGAATGTCGGCTCTTGGCGCTTCTGCGACATCACGAAACGATCCGCCGAAATCCGCTTTGTGGAGTGAACCGGACCACATTTGCTCAGGCTGAGTTCTTCTGACTTTGACCCCGAGAGGACTTTCTGCACCGGCACAGGCATGAATCTTTGACTTGAGAAGCCCGCCACACCGCATCACCGCAAAGAGCCGATCGCCGGTTGCATTGTCCCCAGGTAGCTAACAATCAGCACGATTGTCAGTCCGAGCACCTGCTCACCAAAGACGCTCCGGCGGAGCTTTCGCAGCGACGATACGAGCGGCTCACGGTTCTCCTTTGCCCTGACCAAGGAGGGGACCAGGAAGAAGCGGTTCAGCGCCGCAAGCGCAAGCATGCCGAAAAGAAGGCACAGCTTGACGATTAACAGTTGCCCATACGGTGTTGTCGTGAGCTGGTCCACGGACCCAACCAGGAACCACGCATTGATCAGGCCAGACCCGATAAGGGTGGCAACCACAATCGAGCCGATCCCCGAGAAGCGGACAAGCGGGGCGCGCGCGTCAGCAGCGTGCTCCGCCGGCGACTGCCAGGCCAACATCAGCAAATAGCCAAGCGCTAATAAGCCGCCAAGCCAAACGCCGGCTGCAAGGAGGTGTGCGCCATCGGCAACCATATGAAGGATTCGAAGCCCGTCGTCACGGGCTTGGGTATGGCCGACGAAAGCCAAGCTCAGCAGTAACAGTGCGGAACCCAACGGGATGAGCCGTCCTCTGTGACGCATAGCGCCCCGGCGGCCCAACATCAGCACAAGAAGAGCCGCAAAGAGCGCAAGCCGGAAAGCCCACACCCGGCCGAAATCCGTCGTACCCAACACGAAGAGCAGGGTGTCGCTATCTGCAACAGCGCCCAGGGTTCCGGCCATATTGGCAACGGTGAGCAATCCCCAGGCTAGAGCGCTGGCAAGGGCGAGCAGGGCCGCAAGCGGCAGCAACACGCTTAGCCATCGATTGAACCGCGCCGGCAGTTCGCCGGCGCGGCTTCGATAGCTGTAGAGCGGGAACAGCGCCAACCCGAACAAGGCCATTGTCGTCGCAAGATGCAAGAAGCGAGCGGCAATGAGCCCTGTTTCCATTAGGCCGCAACTTTGAATGAGTAGCTGCCGTTTACGCGGTGGGTGTCAGCCGCCACAACCGTCCATTTGACCGTATAGGTGCCCGCCTTCAGCGGCGCGGGGAGCGGGACAATCAGTTGCTTCTCGTCCTTCGCGCCGGTTGCGATCTTTCCGGTTGCGATCTTCGTTCCGGCTTGATCCAGCAATTCCACGCTGGAGAACTTCAAGATCACCCCTTCGCTGAAGTTCAATTTGATCTCAGTCAGCGGGGCGGTAGCAGTACCCTCAACCGGAGGATTTGCGGATTTGAGCGTTGGGTGGGCAACGGCCGAGGTCGCGATCAAGCACGTCGCGAATAGCGCGATGACGGCCGATGAGGTTGTCTTTAACATGGCTCTTCTCCTAGCATGGCTCTTCGCTCTCGGGGAGGAGTTGCCGTCCTCCCCTTCATGAGGCCAGATAGTCAGTTGCCGTACCCGTAGTAGTAGCTGTTGCGGTATCCGTATTGGTTCCCAAACCCGTAGTGGTTCCCATATCGGCTGCCGTTCCGGTAGCGGCCCCACGTGTAGTGGTCGTGCCGGGTTCCGGGATGATCCTCATGGAATTCGCCATGCAGATCCCGCAGAGCTCGGTGATAGGCGCGGTGCTCCCAGTAACTGTTGAAGCCTTGCTCGTGTGCGCGCCTGTGAGCGTCGTTGACGTCGTTATGGAATCTGTAGTGCTCCCTGTGGTCGCGCTGATGCTGAGTGTAGTAGCTGTTGTCGTCGTCGTGCGCGAACGCCGTTGTGGCCGGTGCTGCTAGGGCCAGCACAGCCGCCGCCATGAGTGCTTTGCCGATCGTCATTGATACCTCTCTCCTGTGAAAGCCCAAACTCACAGCTGTCTGGACCTGGTTTTCCTTCCTCGTAGCATTGCAAAGTTGAACACCATGGGAATGCTCGATTCAGATTCCGTTCATGGCTGCGGCAAAGCTGCATCTTCAGGCTTTGCGCAGATGAATTCTTTGTAATATCGCGAGAAGCCAAGCGAAGAATTGTTCCAACCTCTATCGAATATCAACGAGATGCGCTTTAACTGGCCCACGAACCTGACCGGCGACATGACCTATGTCGGCCTTGCGCCGCGCGGCACGCCCGTAGCTTCGAGGCCGCCTCCAGCGGTCCCGAGACCGTCAACGAGGCCATCATGCGTGACGGTTTGCCGTTCACTTTTTTCAATGTTTGCGCGCGGGCAGGTGATCTTTCGCTCGCTGTGACGCGCGGAGGTGCTCTCGAGCTGCCGGCGTCGATCAGTGCGGCGAATTGACCGACCTCAGGCTCATACCGATGTCGATATCGGCTGTCGTAGGGGACCCGACCGCCGGTAGTCGGGACCGCGGTATCGAGTTCGACTC
>DASRAF010000207.1:0-30556 GCA_035638295.1 Pseudolabrys sp. | reverse complement strand
TACGAAGGCGATATCAGCGTCGCGCAGGACTGCCGCACGGGCAGCCAGGCTGTTTTCCTCGATGAAGCGGACGGACCAGTTCGACGGCATCGCCGCCGTGATCGCTACCTTGATGTGCGGGTGAAACTTGTCGAGAACGGCAACCTTGATGTCTGACATGATGCTGATCCAAGCCGCGAGCCGCGCCGTTCTGCCTGCCAGTTAGCCGGACTGTAGGAACGATAGCAATGCATGTCGTGATTAGCTGCCATTTGACGGCCGGTCCGAGCGGATATTGGTAACCGCCGCCACTGCTGGCATGGTGCACCACGCCAAGGGCATGCTCCGCTGAATCGACTGGGAGACGACGATGACCACGACCGTTGAAGTACTCGCCGCCGCCTTTAAGGATGCCGGCACACCCTTCATTGTCGGGCATCCCGGCGGCGAATCGGTCGAGCTGATGGAAGCCGCGCGCCAACGCCAGATGCGCTTTCTGCTGATGAAGCAGGAGACGGCGGGCGCCATGCTGGCCGCGACGTGGGGCGACCTCACCGGCAGCCCGGGCATTTGTTTGTCAACCCGCGGTCCCGGCGCCACCAATATGGTCAACGGCGTGGCGCACGCGTTTCTCGACCGCTCGCCACTGATCGCGATCACCGATTCCTATTCGCGTCCAACCTACGAGACCGGACTGCGCCAGCGCATCAACCAGCACGCAGTCTATGAGCCGATCGTGAAGTGGAGCACGACCATCGACGCTAAGACCGTGCGCCAGCAGGTGCGCCGGGCCATGCGCACGGCGACCGCGACGCCGCCGGGGCCCGTACATTTCGAATTTCCGCAGAGCGAGACAACACGCGAGGCTGGCGATTACTTTGCCGAGCCGCCGCTTGTGCCGCATTGGATCGTGCCAGGTCCGGACCGGGCCGATCTCAAGCCGGCGCTCGACATGCTGCGGCAATCGAAGCGGCCGATCCTAATCGCGGGCCTCGGCGCCTACTGGTGTGGTGCGTCGGCTGAATTCGTTAAATTCGCCGAGCGCTTGGGCGCGGCGGTGCTCACCACTACAAAATGCAAAGGTATGATCCCGGAAGATCATCCGCTGCGCGCCGGCTGCATCATTGGCGGGCTGATCGAGCGCAAGCTGGTGATGGAGGCCGACCTGATCGTCACCGTGGGTCTCGACGCGGTGGAATTGCAACCAAAGCCATGGCCCTACACGCTGCCAGTGCTGGCGTTGTCGTCGGTGCCGAGCATCGATGCGTTGGTGCCAGCCGACCCGGAAATCATCGGCGACCTGAAACCGCTGCTGGCCGGGTTGGCGCAGTGGGCGCCGGAAGGCAGCAATTGGGGCGAGAAGGCCGCCAAAGCGTTCCGCCAGGAGGTGCGCGACGCGCTCAACACGCCGAGCACCGGGCTGTCGCCGCAGCGGACCATGGAGGTCGCGCGCGCGATGCTGCCGCGCAATACCATCGCCACCTGCGATGCTGGCGCCAGCCGACTGTTGATCGTGCAGAAATGGGAATCCTACGGGCCGCGCGAGTTCCTCACCTCAAATGGGCTCGCCTCTATGGGCTACGCGATACCCGGCGCGCTCGCGGCGCGCATGGCCTATCCCGATCGGCCGGTGGTCGCCTTCACCGGCGACGGCGGCTTCCTGATGACGGTGGCGGAACTGCAGACGGCGCGGCGCGAGAACTTGCCGATCATCGTGCTCGTGTTTGACGACCGCGAAATCGGCCTGATCCGCGTCAAGCAAGAGATCAAAGGTATTCCGCTGCAGGGCGTGCAGCTCGGCGGCGTCGATTGGGAGAAGCTGGCGCAATCTTTCGGCGCCGATGGCGTAGTGGTTGAAACCGAGCAGGCCTTGAGCAGCGCGCTAAGCGCCGCGGTGCAGTCCAAGGGCACCACCGTCATCGCAGTGCGGATCGATGCCTCCGGCTACGTCGCCCAGTTCAACGCGCTACGCGAGCTTTAGACCTTAGGTGAGCAGCCGTAGCCGCCCTGCGCGCGACCGGCGAGCGCCTTGGATAGTTGCTGTACCACCAGCAGTGAGCTTAGCGTCTGAGTTTCATACGTACGGGACAAATCACGTGCTCAGCTGCCTTTGAGCTCGTGCGATTCCGGCATGTACATGTCTTGCCATGACGCCGGGAGCCGCTTCATGGTGCCGACTTTGTGCATGAAGATGGCAAATTCCATCGACTGCTGCGGTGCTGTTGTCCACACATTGTCCGGATCGGAGATGAACTTGACCATCTCGGCCTGGCTGCTGCGTTTCTCATTGGTGGTCTTGATGTAGATCTGCGCCGCCTCGTCTGCGTTCTTGTTGATGAATTCCTCCGCCTCGCTGAGGGCGCTGTAAACCGCGCTGGTGACCTTCGGATTTGCGTCGCGGAATTTTTTCGCCATGATCATTACGCCGTTGGTCGCCGGACCGCCGAGCGTGTCGTAGGACTTGAGCACGTTGTGCACGCCCGGCGTCGCAAGCTCGTAATAGTAATAAGGCGCGACGGAATAGTGGCTGTTAATCTCGGTTGCCTTCGAGATCACCGACGTGGCGGCGTCCGGATGCGGCCGGGTGATGGTGAACGGATCGAGCCTGGCATATTGATCCTGCCCCCACTCCTTGGCGGCGGCCATCTGCAGGCAGATCGCCTGACTTGACACCTTCACCGCTGGTAACGCGATCTTGTCCTTGTCGGTGAAGTCCTTGATCGTCTTGATTGACTCGCGGTTGGTCACCAGCATGAAGGGCATCGACTGCACCGCAGAGAGCGCTCGCACCTCGTTTGCCGTGCCGGCTGTCTTGTCCCAAAGCGTCGCGAGGCCCGGCACGCCGGTGACACCGAAATTCATTTGCCCGCTCAAAAGGGCGTCGATCAGCGACTGCGTGCCACCCAAGGTCTTATATTCCGGCTTGAGCGACGTGATGCCTGCTTTGCCGGCATGCTTTTCGACCAACTTGAGCGTGTCCATCACCATCAACGGTAAATACGGCAGACCGTGCTGGCTCACTAAGACGACGCTTGACACTTCTTCCGCAAAGGCCGATCGCAGCAGCGCCGGCGTTGCCAGAAGCGGCGCCGCCACCAGCGCTTCGCATAAAGCACGCCTATGAATCATGACAACCTCCCGTTGATCGAAACCGGGCTGCGGGCAGTCATGATTGCATGCCCCAGCGTTGGACCGTTCTGGTTTCGACGAAACGAAACACGACGTTTTCGACTGCGAGGCCAATCAGAATAATGGTGAGAAGGCCGGCGAACACTTCCGGGATATTGAGCTGATTTTTGCTTTCGAAGATGTACCAGCCAAGCCCGCCCTGGCCCGATGAGACGCCGAACACCAGTTCGGCCGCGATCAGCGTGCGCCAGGCAAAGGCCCAGCCGATTTTGAGGCCGGCGAGAATGCTGGGAAACGCCGCAGGGATGAGAATTCTCGCGACAAAGCGCAGGCCGTTGAGATTGTAATTGCGTCCGACCATGCGTACGGTGGTCGATACGCTGCGGAAACCGGCCAGCGTGTTGAGTGCGACCGCCCACATCACCGAATGCACGAGCACGAAGATCAGACTGCCGGCGCCGAGCCCGAACCAGATCAGCGCTAGCGGCAGTAGCGCGATAGCGGGCAACGGGTTGAACATCGCGGTCATTGTTTCGAGGAAGTCGGTACCGATCCGCGTGCCGATCGCGAACACCGTGAGCATGCCGGCCAGCAGCGTTCCGGTGGCGAAGCCGATCAGCAGCACCTCCATCGAGCTCAGCGCGCGCTGGGGGATCGTTCCCTCTGCAACGCCGGCAATGAGTGCACGTATGGTGTCGGCGAAGGTCGGCACCAGCAGCGGATTGTCGAGCCAGCGGCCGTAGAGCTCCCAGGCCAGCGCCAGCGCCACAATGATGCTGATCTTGCGCAGCCAGGTCTGGTTATAAATGTTTTCGGCCAAGGTCAGTGGTTTCTGGATGATGCCGAACTGCTCAGGCCCCAAGGTCTCGCAGTAGATGTTTGCCCGTTGCGCCGCCTCAAGCATTGGGGGTCTCCTCAATTTGATCTGTGAATAGCATTTTGTGAATCTCGCGGCTGAGCGCGGCGGCTTCGTTGGAGTTTTCCTGCCCGCGCGGCACGCTGTTAATTTCGGCCTTCACCTGACCCGGATGCGGCGACAACAGCAGGATGCGGCTGCCGACCTTGATCGCTTCCGGGATCGAATGGGTGACGAACAGTACGGTGAATTGCGTTTCGTCCCACAGTATTAACAGCTCGTCCTGCATGCGGGTGCGCGTGAGCGCGTCAAGTGCGGCGAATGGCTCGTCCATGAGCAATATATCAGGCTCCATGGCCATGCCGCGCGCGATGGCGACCCGCTGCTTCATGCCGCCGGAGAGGGTGTGCG
The DNA here is from genome assembly GCA_035638295.1 of Pseudolabrys sp. Taxonomy (GTDB): domain Bacteria; phylum Pseudomonadota; class Alphaproteobacteria; order Rhizobiales; family Xanthobacteraceae; genus Pseudolabrys. Next base: position 26,181 of record DASRAF010000207.1, on the reverse strand, counting down.
GGTAGCTGTGCGCGAACTTGGTGAGATTGACCTTCTTGATGTAGTGCATCGCCCGCTCTTCGGCGGCCTTGGCATTGAGCGTTCTCGTCGTCTTGAGCGGGAAAATGACGTTCTCCAGCACGGTCTTCCACGGCAGCAGTTGGTCGAATTCCTGGAACACCATAATCCGGTCCGGGCCGGGCTTGGTGATCAGCTCGCCCTTTAAGCGGATATCGCCCTCGGTCGGCTGTAGATAGCCGCCGACCGCTTTCAGCAGGGTCGACTTGCCGCAGCCGGAAGGTCCCAGCAGGACGAAGCGGTCGGCCTGCAACACGCTGAAACTGACCCGATAGGTCGCGGTAACAAGATGTCGCTGGGTCTTGTATTGGATGGTCACGCCGCAGACGTCGAGCAATGGCCGCGACGGATCGGCAAGCGCACGAGCGCGACCGGCCGGAACCGGCCTGGACTCGCCAACTCCCGAGGACGCGGATTTCGATGTCAGTGTTGCGCCGATCGGCATCGGCTACTTCCTCCAGCGTCAAACTTTTTCTTATTGTTTCTTACTGTGCGGGACTTCGATAGCCTCCGCAATGTGGTCTAATAATAATTTGGACGGTCTGTATAGGCTTGCCAAGACTCTAGGTCATGCACCCCCGGGTCTCGGCGAAGACAAGAAAAGACACGGCGAGGCAACGTTCGATGAAATCGCAGGATCGACTGCGCATCGGCGCCGGCGCCGGCACCTCGGATGACCGCATGGTGCCGGCGCTCGAATTGGCCGAGCGTGGCGATATCGATTACCTGGTGTTCGAATGCCTAGCCGAGCGTACCGTCTCGCGGGAGAACTTGGCGCGTAGCAAGGATGCAGAGCTCGGCTATTCGCCGTCGCTGCACGCACGCTTGCGCATGGTGCTGCCCACCTGCATCGCTAAGGGCATCCGCATCGTCAGCAATATGGGCGCGGCCAATCCGCTCGGCGGTGCGCGCGCGGCGCGCAGGGAGGCCGCCGATTTGGGCCTCGGCGATGTTCCGGTCGCAGTCGTGCTCGGCGACGATGTGTCGAGTATTGTGAGGCACCGGCCTGAGCTTAAGCTTATCGAAAATGGCGAGCCGCTCGAATCCATTCTGCCCAAGATGATTTCCGCCAACGCCTACCTCGGCGCCGATGTGGTCGGCGAAGCGCTCAACACCGGCGCGCCGATCGTGCTGTCCGGCCGGGTGGCGGACCCATCGCTATTCCTAGCGCCGATGCTGCACGAGTTCGGCTGGTCCTACGACGACCTGCCGAAAATTGCGCAGGGCACCGCGGCCGGCCATCTGCTCGAATGCACGGCCTCCGTCACTGGTGGCTGCTTCGGCTGGCCCAGCAAGAAGGAGGTCCCCGATCTCGCCTGCAACGGCTATCCGTTCGCCGACGTCAAAGCCGACGGCTCGATCGTGATTGGCAAGACGCCGGACACCGGCGGCCGGCTCGACGTGATGACCTGCACCGAGCAGTTGATCTACGAGATCCACGATCCGACCGCCTACATCACGCCGGACTGCACGCTCGATATCACGGGCATTGTGCTCACTCAGGACCGCGCAGACCGTGTGCGGGTGGAAGGCGCCAGGGCGCAGCCGCGCACCGAGACCTATAAGGTCAATGTAGGTTATGCCGACGGCTATATCGGTGAAGGCGAGGTCTCCTACGGCGGCATCGACGCCGTCGCTCGTGCGAAATGGGCGGCAGAGATTGTCAAGGAACGGCTGAAATTGCAGGGCTTTGTCTACGACGATTTCCGCGTCGACCTGATCGGCATGTCTAGCTTGCATGATCAGGTGGAGATCCGGCCGGAGCCCTACGAAGTCCGCCTGCGGCTCGCCGGACGCACGCGTGACCGCAAGGCGGCGCACGCGATCGGCTTCGAGGTGCGCGCGATGCACATGCACGGGCCGGGCGGCGCCGGCGGCGCCTCCGAACCGCGCGTGCGCGACGTGCTGGCGGTGAAGTCGGTGCTGCTGCCGCGCAATCTGGTCAATTCGCAGGTGCTCGTGGAGGGCACACTATGAGCGTCCGCGTCTACGATCTCGCCCATGCGCGCGCCGGCGACAAAGGAAACACCTCAAACATTTCGGTGATCTGCTACGACGCCAAGCATTGGGATTTTCTCGAGCGAGAGCTGACGCCAGAGCGGGTGGCCGAAGCGTTCAAGCACGTCGCCAAAGGCCCGGTGCGGCGCTACCCGCTGCGCAATCTGAAGGCGTTCAATTTCGTCATCGAGAATGCGCTCGGCGGTGGCGTCACCATCTCGCTCGCACAGGACATCCACGGCAAGAGTCTGAGCAACGTGATGTTGGCGATCGCGCTTCCCAACCCGGAAGCGCGAAAATAATGGAGAGTATCGGGTGAAGGCGAACGAAGTGGTGCGTAACGTGGTCAAGGAAAAGTTGGAGCGCAATGAGGTCGTCGCCTCGATGACGATCCGCCTCACGCGCGGTGTGGAAATCGCGCGGCTCGCCAAGACCGCCGGCTTCGACATGATCTATATCGATCTCGAACATTCGACCATGACACTCGATGCGACCGGCCAAATCTGCTTGGCCGCGCTAAGCGCCGGCGTTGTGCCGATGGTGCGCGTTCCCGCCAACACACCCGAATATATCCAGCGCGTGCTCGACGGCGGGGCGCTCGGCATCGTCGCGCCCGGCATCTGCTCGGCCGCGGAGGCGCGCGAGGTAGTCAAAGCCGTCAAATTCCCGCCGCTCGGAGAGCGCGGCGCCGGGGGCGCCCTGCCGCATCTGGAGTACCGCTCGTTTCCGACCGCGGAGGCCAACGACGCGGTCAACGACGCCACCATGGTGATCGTGCAGTTCGAATCCGCCGAGGCCCTCAGTCAGGCGGATGAAATCGCCGCGGTCGAAGGGGTCGACATGGTACTGATTGGCGTTAATGACATGCTCGCCAGCATGGGACTTGCAGGCCAGTACGAGCACCCCAAGGTGCGCGACGCCTATGCGCGCACCATTGCCGCCTGCCGCAAGCACGGCAAACACGTCGGCGTCGGCGGCCTGTCGACGCGGCCGAAGCTCGCCGCCGAATTCGTCGCCATGGGCGCGCGGATGATATCGACCGGCACCGATATCCAATTCCTGCTCGCCGCCATGACGGAGAGGGCGAAGCAGGTCCACGAGATCCAAGTCTGATGCATGGCTGCCCGGCAAATCGCATTCTTGGCGTACTAACGAACATAAGAAGGCACGGAGGAACCTATGTGGAGAAAGCTCGCGGCCGCCAGCCTATGCGCCGCCGCATTCGGCGTCGCCGCCCACGCTGAAGTCAACGAAGTACGAATGTCGAAGCAGTTTGGCCTGCCTTACCTGCCGATGATCGTCATCGAGGCGCAACAGTTGATCGAGAAAAACGCTAGGGCCGCTGGTCTTGGCGATGTCAAAACCTCATGGACGCAACGCGTCGGCCCGGCGGCCGAGCTTGATGCGCTATTGGCCGGCCAGGCCGACTTCATCGGGCCGGGCGCTACCACGCTTGCGACCATTTGGGAAAAGACCGTCGGCACGCCGCAGGAAGTGCGCGCCCTCATTGCCATGCAATCGATGCCGTTTGTGCTGGTGACGCGCAATCCGGATGTAAAAACGATCGCAGACTTCACCGGCAAGGACAAGATCGCGCTGCCCGCAGTCAAGCTCACCGGCCACGCATTGATACTGGAAATGGAAGCCGCCAAAATTTGGGGGCCCGATCATTACGACAAGCTCGACTCGATCACCATCACCCGTTCGCATGCGGATGCCGCCGCGGCGGTGATGGGCGGTGGGTCCGAGATCAATTCACATTTCGCCAGTTCTCCGTTCTACTATTACGAACTGGCGACGCCGGGCGTTCATCAGGTGCTCAAGTCCTATGATGTCGTCGGCGGCAAGCACACCAATGGTACGCTGGTGGCGACGAAAAAATTCCATGATGCCAATCCGAAAATATGCGCGGCGGTCGTTGCGGCGTTCAACGACGCCAACGCGTTCATCAAGGCACATCCGCGCGAGGCCGCGCAAATCTATCTGGCGGCGACCAAGGACAAGAACCCGCTCGATGCGCTGGAAAAAATGGTGGCCGATCCGGATGTCGAATACACGACCACGCCGGTCAATGTGATGAAGTTCGTCGACTTCATGTACAAAGTTGGCCGCCTCAAGAAGAAGCCGGCCTCGTGGAAGGACCTGTTCTTCCCCGAGGCGCATAGCCTGAATGGCAGTTGAGCAGAAACTCGATGAGCAGAGTTAGCGAAACCACCAACCCCGGAACGACACAGGGGCTGTTCTATGCCGCGGTCGAGGCGGCGGAAGCTTTTGGCTGCCGCTTGCTAGTCGCGCATGGCCTGTCTGAACAAGACGCAGCCATCATGGCCGGCTGTCTGGTGCGCGCCGACTTGCGCGGCGTCGATACCCACGGACTGCAATTCCTGCCGCAATATCTCGACCGGGTGCGGCGCGGATTGGTCAATCCGAAACCTAATCTGGTGGTCGAGCGCGTCACGCCGATGATCGGTTCGCTCGACGGCCAGAATGGCTACGGCTTCGTGGTCGCGACCAAGGCCATGGCCGCGGCCATCGAGATGGCGAAGGAGTTTGGCGTCGGTATCGTCTCGGTGCGCCGCAGCACGCATTTCGGCATGGCGGCCTGCTATACGCTACAGGCGCTCGAGGCCGGATTGATCTCGTTCGTTTTCACCAACGCCTCGCGCGCCATGCCGCCCTGGGGCGGACGCGACGCTTTCCTCGGCACTAGTCCGTTTGCCGCCGCCGCACCCGCCGGCAAGGAAGTGCCTTTCGATCTCGATATGTCGCCGGCCGTGGCCGCACGCGGCAAAATCAGGCGCGCGGCGCGACGCGGCCAGAAAATTCCGATCGGCTACGCGCTTAACAAAAACGGCCAGCCGACGACCGATCCGAATGCGGCACTGGACGGCGGCGTCGTGTTGCCGATCGGCGGGCCGAAGGGTTCGGGAATTTCGATGCTGATGGATGTCATGAGCGGCGTCATCTCGGGCGCGGCCTACGGCGGCGACGTGCGCAACCAGTTCCTCGATTACGACCAGCCGCAGAATGTCGGACACTTTTTCATGGCGATGAAGCCTGACCTTTTCATCTCGAAGGACGAGTATCTCAAGCGCATGGATACGCTGGTGCAGCGCGTTCACGCCGTGCCGACCGCGGAAAGCTTCGATGAAGTCATAATGCCGGGCGAGACCGAACGCCGGCTCGAAGCGTCGCGCCGCCGCACCGGCCTGCCGTATCATACGAAGGAAATCGCCGCCTTGCAGAAGGAGGCCGCCACGGCCGGACTCCCGGCGCTGCCAGTCTCGAACGCGCCGCTGGCCTAGCAATGAAGATCAACAACTACGATCTCGACATCGTTGTTCAGGGCTTTCCGGGTAAATCGGTGTGCCATGGGGGGCTGGGCTGGAGCTCAGTGGTCTTGCTGCGCGCACATGGCCGCATCGTGTTGATCGATACCGGCGGCTTCAGCATGCGCACTATGCTGATCAAGCGCTTCGCCGAACTTGGATTGAAGCCGTCCGATATCACCGATCTTTTGCTCACGCACTCGCACCACGATCATTCCGTAAACTGGACGCTGTTTCCCGAGGCCCGCATCGTGATCGGCGCGAACGAGCTTGAATGGTCATTGAAGGAGCCGTGGGGCATTGGGCCGGTGCCTGAGCTTTACGTGCGCGAGCTCAACACTTGGCCGACGGTGCACAAGGCCGCCGATGGCGAGGAGGTGTTTCCTGGCATCACCGCGCATCTCGCACCTGGCCACACGCCCGGCTGCATGGTGTTCGTCTTGCACGCTGGTGAGCGCGACGTGATCTTCGCCGGTGACGCCTCCAAGAACCGCGCCGAGATGGTCTCCGGCACGACCGATATGACTTACGACGCTGCGGTCAGCCGGGCGTCGATCGAGGCGATCTGGAAATTATGGCGCAAGCGGCCAGGCAATATTCTGGTGCCGGGCCACGATGTGCCGATGATGCTGGAAGATGGCAAGCCGAAATACCTCGACAAGCGCGAAGCCGCCATCCGCGCCTGGTATGGCGACGACATGGAAACAACGACACTGTTCAAGCTGACGGTGTGAACACAGAGAAGGCCGGGAGTTCATGCGGCAAACAATCAAGACACCGATCGTGGTGCCGGAGAACAACACCACGATGGAGCCGGAAATTTCCGCGCTGTGTCCCGCGCTTGCGCCGATACCGGTGGCACGCGTCAAGCGCCCGGCGCGCACGCTGCTGCTAGAAGACTTGCCCGCCTATGCCGAGGCGACCTTGGACGCAATTGAACCATTTGCGGCGGAGCGATTCGACCTTGTGATCTATGGCTGCTCGGCGGCGGGATTCCTCGGCGGACCCAGCGGCAATGCCCGCATGGTGGACAGGTTGCGCGAGCGCACGCGCGCCACCGTGGTCAGCACGGCGGGCGCGATGGTGGAGGCATTGCGCAGCGCCGGCGTTTCAAACACAGCGGTGGTGACGCCCTACCTGCGGTCGGTCAATGACGGCCTCCGCGATTACCTCGAATCGTCCGGCATCGACGTCGATACGTTGAACAGCTTCTTTTGCAAGACCACCGCAGAACTTGGTCAGATCACCGAAGACCAAGTTCTTGAACCGGCGCGACGAACGGTGACGGCACGGAGCAAGAGCCTCTTCGTCGCCTGTTCGCAACTGCCGACGCTGGACGTGGTCGCACGATTACGCGCCGAGCTCGAGATTCCTGTCTGGTCGTCAATTCAGGCCACTGCTTGGGCCGGCGCTACGGCGCTGACGGCGCAAGGATTTCCGGTGCAATTCGCCGAAGCGGCATGACGGGAAGACCATGGACGAGACAACTAAGCACGATCCGGATGCCGACTTCGAGCCGGCCTTCGCAGCGCCGCCGAACGCCTGCGACACGCATTTCCACGTGTTCGGCGCGACCGAGCGTTACTCTTACGGCACCGACATCCGCTATAAGCCGCCTTATGAGCCGCTTGAGGCCTATCTCAAGGTCGTCCGCCGTCTCGGCTTTGTGCGTTACGTCTTCGTCCAGCCCAGCGCCTATGGCTTTGACAATTCCTGCATGCTGGATTCCATGCGCGAACTTGATCCGGCGGTCCGGCGCGGAATCATCGATCTCGACGAGAGCAAGACCACCGACAAGGAGCTGTCCAATCTCAATGCCGTCGGCGTGCGCGGCATCCGCGTCAACATCTCACCGATCCGCAAGCCGGAGGCCGGGCTCGCTGCCTCCATGCTGCCGCGCATCGCGCGGCTGACCAAGATCTGTAACGAGGTCGGCTGGCATCTCGATTTTCTTACGCCGGGCTGGCTGGTTAGCGAGTTGATACCCACACTGCGCGAACTGCCGATCGAGTTTTCGGTCGCGCACATGGGCCTGTATCCCGCCAAGGACGGCCCGGGGCAATCGGGTTTTCAGGAATTTCTTAAGATGGTCGGTGACGGTTCGAGGCGTTGCTGGGTCAAACTCACCGGCATCTATCGTTTTTCCACCAAGCCGGACTTCGCCGATGTGAAGCCGATCGCGCAAGCGCTGATTGCAAAAGTGCCGCATCAATTGATCTGGGGCAGCGATTTTCCGCATCTGTCGTTCCACGACCGCGTAGGCACAATTCAACTGTACAACCTGCTCGGTGAATGGGCGCCTGATGCAGGGATGCGCAAACGCATCCTCGTCGACAATCCCGCCCGGCTGTTCGGATTCAAGTAAGTTGGAGTCGGGGAAAACAGCATTGGGGAGAAGGCCATGAACAGACGTGAATTCGTCGCTGGTCTTGTTGCGCTTCCGGCTTTTGTGCGGCCGGCTTCCGCCGAAGTTTCAACCATCAATCTGGGCAAGCAATACGGCCTGCCCTTTCTGCCGCAAATGGTGATGGAGGATCACAAACTGATCGAGGCGCAGGCCGCACGGCTCGGGATCGATAGACTGAACGTCGGCTGGCTGACCATGGGCGGCCCTGGCGCGCTGAACGATGGATTGCTGGCCGGACAGATTCAATTCGTCAATGTCGCTTCACCGTCGCTCGCAACGCTCTGGGACAAGACCTTCGGTACAACGCAGGAAGTGCGCGCGGTCTGCACCGTGCAGTCGATGCCCTATGTGCTCACGACGCGGAATCCGGCGGTAAAGACGATTGCCGATTTCACCGCGACCGACCGCATCGCCGTGCCGACCGTCAAGATTTCCGGACAAGCTATGGCGCTACAAATGGCCGCCGCCAAGCTGTGGGGCTTCGAGAAGTACAATAAACTCGATGAGTTCACGGTGACCATGAGCCATCCTGATGCCATGCAGTCGATGCTCTCAGGGCAGACCGTCAACAGCCATTTCGCGGTGGCGCCATTCAATTATTACGAACTCAGGGTCCCCGGCATCCATACGGTGCTCAACAGCTACGAGACCGACGGCAGGCACACCAACGGCATTCAGGTCACGACGAAGGCCTTCCACGACGCCAATTCGAAGATTTGCATTGCGGTGCGCGCGGCGCATGAGGATGCCAATGCGTTTATCAAGCGTGAGCCGAGGGTCGCTGCGGAAATCTATCTGAAACTCACCAATGACAAGAAGAATACGGCCGACGATCTGGTGGCGATGATCAGCGATCGCGACATCGACTACACGACGGCACCGGCTAATCTGATGAAACATGTCGAGTTCATGCACAAAGTCGGCCGCATAAAGCACATGCCAAAGTCTTGGAAGGACATGTTCTTCGTCGAGGCGCACGACCTTAATGGCAACTAGTAGGCCGTCGGACTACGCGGCGATATCCCCGCTCCGCTTGCGTATCGCGGAAACGATGTACGAAGCCAGGATCGTGGTTGGCGATGGTGTAGACCAAGCTGAGCGGCTACGTAAAGCAATACCGATGAACTGCCATGCGCATCAACATCGGCGGCCCAAGGTTTGACCTGACCCAAATTTTTTACGCTAACCGATGGGCCAGGTTTCGACAGAGTATGCATCGCCGAGTAACGGCACTAATGAAAAGCATAATCTTTACCTAGATTGATATGCTGTCTGCCGACACCTAAAGTATATCGGTGAAGCCGTCTCCGACCCGGGACAATGAAAAAAAGACGGCGGGAAATCTCTGTCGCCGAGGTAAACAAACGCCCAAAGCGGAGGAACGAATGACGGAATCAACGACTGAACACTTGGCCCGCTTTGCGGCATCCGTCAAATACGAGGATATCCCGGCACCGGCACGCGAATACTGCAAGGACATTCTACTTGATACTGTCGCTTGCGCCTTCGCTGGATACCTCGGCGAAGAAACGGACCAGATTGCGCGATTTGCCAAGAGTCTAGCCACGTCGACCGAGAGCACGGTGATCGGCGGCGATAATCTTTCACTCGCCGGCGCGACGCTGCTCAATGGTTATCTCATTACGGCGGTAACGATGTGCGACATTCACCGTGCGACACTCACGCACGTAACGCCGGAAGTCGTCCCGCCCACCTTATTGATCGGCGAACGTGATAACCTGTCGGGTCGGGACTTGCTGGTCGCTTTGGCAGCTGGCTTCGAAGTCACCACGCGCGTCGGCGTCGGCTCAGATTATCCATCGGTGCGCAAGCGCGGCTATCACGGTCCCGGCGTTTTCGGACCGTTCGGCGCGGCCGCGGCCGTGGGTCGGCTGCGCAGTCTTTCGCCCGAGGCCATGGCGCGCGCCTTCGGCCTGGCTGGCAGTCAAGCCGGTGGCACCTTCGCCGCGTGGGGCACTCCGACAGTGAAATTTCATCAGTGTCGGGGCGCACTATCCGGCTTAATGGCCGCTTTGCTCGCTGAGCAAAATTTCCTTGCGACGCGCGAGTTCTTAACCGCCAAGGACGGTGGTCTCTTCAACACCTTTTCGACGGGAGGCCATCCTGAACAAGTAACCGCCGAACTCGGCAAGCGCTGGGAATTCGAGCAGATTGCGCTGCGGTTATGGCCGTCAGCTTCCTCCATTCAGGGCATGAATACGGCGCTGTTCGACGCGCTGGACGAGCGTCCGTTCAAGCTCAAGGACGTCAAGCGCGCGCATATTCGGTTGGCGCCAACGGTGTTCAATCTTCACGGCAAGCTTTCGAAGTACAAGGCGAAGTTCGACGCGCTAATTTCCGCGCACTACACGGCAGCAGTAATCATCGAGGATCATGCGTTAACACTGGAGCAGTTTACGCCGTCGCGGTACGACGACCCAGTACTACGCCACGCCGCTGCCAGCCTGATCGACTTGCAGCCGGACGAAGGCCTGTCGGACGTACAGACAGTGGTCGAGTTCGAGCTCAACGATGGCACGAAGATCATCAAGCGCTGCAATTCGCCGCGCGGCTCCTCCGATAATCGGCTGACCCGAGCGCAGATCGAGAGCAAGATGCGGACCTATGCGCAAAAGCGCATCGGCAAGGCCGCCATTGAGCGCATTATCGCATCCATCTGGGCACTTGAGGATGTCAGCTCGGTTCGCGACCTTCTGCAGCCAATGCGTCAGGAGGTAAGGGCCGCCGCGTAGAATGCGGCGATTGCTAATCAAAAAAGTGTAGGAGGAGCTGTTAGATGAAGGCCGGTTTCGCGCGGGCAACTTTAGCCGCAACAATCTTGTTGTTCCCGCTGTCCACCGCTGCCCCGCGTGCCGAGGTGGCCGAATTACATATGGCCACCCAGTACGGCATCGGCACGCTCGCGATGGTGTTGGTTGAGAAGAAGCAACTGCTGGAAAAATACCTCGCGCAGGCCGGATTTCAATCGACAAAGGTAACTTGGCGCCAGTTCCCGGCTGGAAATCCGATGAATGAGGGATTGCTGTCCGGCAGGCTCGACATCGTCAGCGGCGGCACCACCGTCTTCATCACGCTCTGGGGCAAGACTACCGGCACTGCGTCTGCAGTACGTGGCATTGGCGCGGTTTCCGCCCTTCCGCTTTATCTGCTCACGCGCAATCCAAACGTAAAGAAGATCGAGGATCTCGGTCCCAATGATAAAATAGCAGTAACGACGCTGAAGGTTTCGGTGCACGCGATTCTGCTGCAAATGGCAGCAGAGAAGATTTGGGGACCCGGTAACGGCGGCCGCCTCGACCCGCTCACGATTCAGATTCCGCATGGCGACGCCGCCTCCGCGATGATTTCGGGCGCCGGCGAGATTAACAATCATTTCTCGGCGCCGCCATTCCAGGAATTGGAGATACGAGCACCTGGGGTACGGCGTATCTCGTCGCAGGACGAAATCCTCGGCGCGCCAGCAAGCTACATGGTAGCCTATGCCACCGAGCGTTTCCGCAAGGAGAATCCGAAAACTTATCAGGCGTTCGCCGATGCGCTCAGAGAAGCACATGAGATGATCAAGAAGGACCCAGTAGAGTGCGCTCAAATCTATCTTGACCACTCGAAGGACAAGATCAGCATCGACGAAACGGTTGCCCTCATCAAGAGTCCAGGCTCAACCTTTGAGATGACCCCGCAAAATGTATTGACCTTTGCCAAGTTCATGGCGCAACGCGGCATCATCAAGAGTGCGCCGGATTCATGGCAGGACATGTTTTTCCCGGAAGTGCAGAACCTGCCGGGAAGTTGAGTAGCGGCGTTTAATTTGGAGCGGGGCGTGAATTTCGCACGGACCCGGTTCGAATTCCCCGTTCTGGCGGCCAGCTAGTGCAAGCGACGCGCAAGATTCCGGATGGCCGCGGGCCACTGAAGAGCTATGACTGCTTTGGCTGGAAGCTGCAAGCCCATGATTATCAATCGCCGTTCCGGCTATGGGCCGTTTCCCAAAAGAGTTCTTTCCAGTCGGTGACCTTTGCTTTCATGCCGCCGACGCGATTCATAAACGCGGCGAAGTAAGCAATGCGATGGGGTTCCGAAGTAAACTCGAAGCCGGGATCGTCCAGTAGAGCAACGAGCTCATCAACGCTTTCAGGTGCGTTCTGAGCTTTTTTCCAAAGGATTGCAGCAGCGCGTTTATCCGCATTGGCGAGCCTGATCGATTCATCGAGCGCGTTGGCGACCGCTTTAAAAAGCGTCGGATTCTTTTCTTTCGTCTGTTTCGTGGCCAGCAGCGTGATTTGCGTCAACGGTCCGCCAAACACCTCGCGACTATCCGCGAGGACATGCGCGCCGGGCAGTTTAAGGCCGCGCGATGTGAAAGGTTGTACACCAATATGCGCGGTGATGGTTGCTCTGCCGTAACCAGCAGAAAGCGCAGCGACCGCGTCTGAGTGGCCGAGCCCGACCGTCAGGTGATCCAGGTGATGCGGATCGTTCCAGATCTTCTCCGCTGCCATCTCAAGCATCATTGCGTTGAACGATATCCGCACTGACGGCACGGCGATGCGGTCTTGGTCGGTGAAATCGGCGATCGTTTTCACGTTTGGGTTGATCGTGTAAAGCACCATGGCACCGTTCGACACAGTGCCGACCGCTTTGACTTCGTTCTGGGTGCCGTGGGTCTTGTCCCACAGGGTCAGTAGAGACGGCAGAGCGGCAGTGCCGTAGTCGGCCGATCCAGACAACAACGCGTCAATAACCGGCGCAGGGCCGCTTAATGTATTTACTGTGGCTTCTACCTTGCCGAGGCCGAGCTTGGTTGCCTCTTGTTGCAAGATGCCGCCGCTGACCATTGCATCAACCGGCAGATACAGAAGGCCGCGCTGTTGCACAAATTTGACCGTGAGCGGGGCCTGCCCGCGCACAATCGCGGGCATGGCCATCAGGCCTACGCCGACTGCTACCGTTGTTACGACCTGGCGCCGAGTCACCGGCCTAAGTATGTTCCTTCCTGACATTGTGCGTCTCGCCAATTGCCAGAGTTGTTTCGGTTCTAGGCGGCCATAGAGCCGGCCTTAATTGATGATAGGCTTAATCGAACGTGCCAACAAATAATCCAGTCAAGTGCCAAGAGATATTTGGACAGATTGCAGATCGATTGACGGAACCGGACCCAGGGCAAAATGAAAATCCAACAGATTAAGATCAACTTTGTCCGTCTTCCGCTCGAGGAGTCCTTGGTCGGAGCCCCGCCGATGCCCGGCATGCTGCGCGAATTCTTCACTGTGCAAGTCCTCACCGATGACGGTATCGAGGGCATCGGCATCACCACATTCGGCGGCAAGATCATCCGCACGCTGAAGACGGCGCTTGACGAGTTCGGCGAACTCATCAAGGGCGAAGACCCGCTGCGCACCGAGCAGGTGGTTGCCAAACTTCGCGCCGCATCGGCGCCTTGCGGCCCCGGCGGGGTAGCAGCCTTGGCCTTGGCGGCAATCGACATCGCCCTGTGGGACATCCGCGGCAAGGCATTTGGCGTTCCGCTAGTGCGGTTGCTCGGCGGCCTGCGCGATCGTGTGCCGGCTTATGCCAGCGGCGCGCTGACGCGGACAACGCCGACCGACAAACTCGAGCGCGCCGCAGCTGCACTGGTCGAAAAGGGCTACCGCCAGGTCAAGGCCCAAATGGCGGTGGCAGGGCTTAATGCAGCGCAAGAGGTGGAGCGTATCCGACTCATCCGCGACGCGGTCGGGCCGGAAACTAATTTATTGGTGGATATTAACCAGCGCTGGGGTGTGCACGAGGCTATTTCCATTGGTCGTCGCGTCGAGGAATTTGGCTTGGGGTGGCTGGAAGATCCCACTAGATGTGACGACTACGAGGGACTCGCCCAGATAGCCGATGCTTTGGCGACGCCGATATGCGCGGGCGAATATCTTTATGGAATTGAGCCGCATCGGCAGACGCTTACCCATCACTCGGTTGACATCACCATGATCGATCTGCTTCGCGTGGGCGGCGTGACGCAATGGATGAAGGTCGCTGGCATGACAGAGGCATTCAATCGACCAGTGGCCAGCCATCTCTTGCCGGAGATCCATGTCCATCTTATCGCCGCCGTGCCGAACGGGCTTGTGGTCGAATACATGCCTTGGACTTGGCGCCTGTTCGAAAATCCGCCGATTCCAGAACAAGGCGAGATCGCCGTGCCGACTGGAGCCGGGATAGGGCTGAAATTTGCATCAGACCTTTTCGATAAATATGGCGTCGACTAGAGCTATTTTTAATGCGTCAGGTTGACCGTAATGTTCTTCCTCTGGGTGTAGCTCTCGAGCATCCCTTCGAGTGAGAACTCGCGGCCGATGCCGCTTTCTTTGTAGCCACCATAGGAGTGCCCAGGACTCTGGCCGAGACCCTGGTTGACCTGGACCCAGCCCGCCTCTATCGCGTGCGCAGCGCGGAGTGCACGGCCAATGTCGTGCGACCAGACGTAGGCGGCGAGCCCGTAGTGGCTATCGTTCGCCATGCGGATCACATCCGCTTCGTCGGTCCAGGAGATCGCGGCGAGCACGGGGCCAAAGATCTCCTCACGCGCCAGGCGCCAGTCGTTCGCCACATTCGCGAAGATGGTGGGGATTGCGTAATAGCCTTCGCTGAGCGGCCCCTCCTTGGGTGGAAGGCCGCCGGTCACGACACGCGCTTCGCGCCGTTTCAGTCCTTCTTCGACATAGCCGCATACCTTGTTGAACTGCTTCTCGTTAATGATTGTGCCGATGTCGCTCGTCTCATCGAGCGGATCGCCAAGTTTGAACGCTTTCACTTTCTGACTGAGCGCATCGAGAAAATTGTCGAAGATGTCGCGGTGGAGGAAGAGGCGAGAGCCCGCCGTGCAAGACTGGCTCTGCCGCGTGAAGCGCATCGCGGCAATAATGCCATCAATGACCCAGTCCTCGTTGGCGTCCGGGAAGACGATCGAGGGACTTTTGCCACCAAGCTCGAGCGAGACGGGGACGATGCGGTCAGAGGCCGCGCGCATGATGAGCTTGCCGACCTCAGTAGAACCGGTGAACGAGAGCTTGCTCACCGTCGGGTGGTTGGCAAGCGGGGCACCGCATTCCTCGCCGAGGCCAGTCAGTACGTTGAGCACGCCGGGCGGTAGGAACTCCTGGCACACTTCGGCCAGCAGCAGCACACCGAGCGGCGCATCCTCCGCCGCTTTCAAAACAAGCGTATTGCCGGCGCAGAGCGCAGGGCCGATCTTGCAGGCCGCGAGCAGCACCGGCGCATTCCACGGAATGATGGCGCCGACCACGCCGAGCGGTTCACGTCGCGTGTAGCTCAGGACATGTTCTCCTAAGGGAATCGTCTCGCCCTTGAGTTCCCCGCCCAAGCCGCCGAAATAGCGAATGATGTCGACTGTCGTCTTTGCCTCCGGGCGTGCCTGGGTGCGAAGCGCATTCCCGGTCTCAAGTGCGATCGTGCGCGCAAGCTCCTCAACCCGCGCTTCGAGTGCATCGGCAATCCGGGCGAGCAGTCGCCCGCGCTCGCGAGGAACCGTGCGCGACCAGGCGGGGAAGGCATCGGCCGCAGCTTTCACGGCGCGCTCGACATCCTCGGCCCGACCTCGTGGGACCTCGGTGATCGGGCACCGGTGCGCCGGGTCCTCGACCTCGAGCACCTCGCCCGAAGCGCTGTCGACCCACTTGCCACCGATCAACATTTGCCGTTTGCCAAGCGTCGCCTCGTCAGCGCGCCGTTTCTGGATAGCCGTCATGCTCACCTCCATCGCTCGGTCCAGCCAAGTGAGCTACGACCGCACTTTGAAAACGACGTCGTGCTCACGCGCGTGGTCGACCACCTTTAGGCCGAAATCGTCTTTCGGTCCCACTTCGGTCGTCGGCGCATGGTCTACCTCGAGAGACTCGACCCTCTGGCGGAAATCGGTGGTGTGTCCGCAGATATGGATTACGTCGCCAACCCGCAACGTACCGCGCTCGAGCTGGATAGTCGCGACGGAGACGTGGCTGTAATAGTGAGTCACGACGCCGATACGCTCCTCCGACGTAACCGGTTCCGCGGGCGGGGTCGGCGTCGGCCTGATTGAAGTCGGTTTGACGGCGGTCGGCCTGGCTTTTTTAGGTGATGCTCCGCGAAGCGGCGCCTTCTTCCTTGCCTTTTTGCTGATTGTCCTGGTTTTTCTGGTGGTAGCAGTCTTTTTGCGTGGGGACGTCTTGACCGCGGCCTTCTTGCGTTTGGCCTTGGTTTTCCGTGTGGCTTTTTTTCGCGTTGACATTGTAGCCTCCCTAGCCCCTCCTCCTGGATACAATTGGTCGAATCGTTGCCCAATTACGAAGCAAGTCAACGGGCAAGGTACTGTTTCCAGATAAGCGGCAATAAGTTCATATCGCGCGATCGATGACGAGTCACCGCGATGCCCCGAATATCTAGCCCCTGGCGTCTATGTGGAAGACGACATCAGCGGCTGCCAAGCAACTAGGGTAGAATGTAGTACCGCTAGTCGCGTCGCTTTGGGCATGTACTTCATTCCAATGGAGGAAGCTAACACGTGCGAATATGGAGGGATTCGCTCTAGGCTTTCCTCGTTCTGTCAAGCGCAGAGATGCGACTTCGGATTACGCCCCTTTACAGAATCATAAACAGAAACATGCACGACTGGATGTGATGTTTTGATTTTAGGCCCAGCCTTTTCAGCCGTTCCAAAGGTCGCAAACGAGTCTTTGGTTTGTCCATCCACCTTCAATTGGCACTGCTGAAGCGATGGTTTGCCATGCCCAATGGGCTCATTTGGAACGACCTCTTTATTGACTGGTGCTTTCGATAGTTTGGTCACCTAGCATGTCGAGTTCTCCGTTGATGACGTTGATGATAATGAATGGGTTGCCACTGCCACAAAATGCGACACGGGATGGTAGATTTACAATGCGGTTCTGGCAGGCTTCAAACTGTTAACGAGTCATTACGTCCTCACCACTATCATAAGAAGCCATTCAGTCGGAGGCAGTCCGCATTGGCTGATTACTATCCTCTCCTTTCCCGCGCTGTTTCGAGGTTAACAGTCAACCACGCGCAGACTCGTCAAGAATTGTACGAGTACGCGCGAAAAGTTCTTGTTGCAGAATTAGAGCGAAGCATCCCAGGAAGATCACCTCAAGCGGGTCTAGGTGAACGGATCGAATTTGAAACGGCCGTACTCAAAGTGGAGGCAAACTCGCAACTTGGGTGCGAGAGAAGCCCCGAAACTTTACTAAATCGCCTTCACGCTCTTCGTAAACGTGGAAACAGTAAGCCTGTATCTGAGAAAATGTCGGATTTTGCTTCTCTACTCCGTGAGCCTGCGGAAGTCTGGCCAGCGCCGGCCCGCCTGCGTCGCTAATGTTGGGGTCGATTATGCTAATTTAGATACCATAAGCTCTGACATTACGTTCAATACGCCGTTCAATTGGTATTTCACCGCGAACGAATTTCTCTCCAGTAATTTGCTCATACATGAGGATATAACGACGCGACAATTCCTCAACTAAGTTCGTCGGAGCATCGGGAAGCTTTTCGTCTTTGTACGGATCGCAGTGCGCCTTAAACCACATACGCAAGAACTCTTTGTCGAAGTACTCGGGTTCCTCACCTCTGGTTAAACGTTCCTCATAGGAGGCAAGCTGCCAAAATCGGGATGAGTCTGGCGTGTGAATCTCATCGATAATGATAAGCTCATTGTCCGCATCCACACCGAATTCGTATTTTGTATCTACAAGAATGAGCCCTTGGCGCGCTGCTAATTCCTGACCGCGCGCAAATATCGCATGCGCGGCGTTCTTTATTCGCTCGAAAAGCTCTGCCGTAACAAAGCCCTCGGTTATCATCTCGCTTGGGGTTAGCGCACGGTCGTGCGTGTCTTCTTTCGTGGTCGGATCAAATATAGCGCGCGGCAATCGCTGATTTTTCTTCATCCCATCAGGTAGAGTTAGCCCTCCAAAGTCGCGCGTCCCTGCCGAATATCGCGTCCAAATCGATGTATCGGTAACACCGGTGAGATAACCGCGCATAACAGCCTCGATCCTCACTTTTCTAAATTTCTTTGCGACGGTGACATTCGGATCGGGTATCGCGAGTACGTGATTGTCGATCATGTCTCTGGTCTTATCAAACCACCAGTTGCTCAGTTGATTGAGCACCTGGCCCTTCCATGGAACGTGCGCAATGATGCGATCAAACGATGAATGCCTATCTGCCGTTATCAAAATGAGCGTGTCACCTTGATCATAGACATCGCGGACTTTGCCTGTTTTCTTAGGACCTAAGAAATCAAAGTTTGTCGTTTTGAGTACTTCAAAATCATGCACAAGTCCGTTCCCTTTTCGATTTATTTGCTACCGACCTCGTAAACTACTTTTCCACTAACCATCGTGAGCAAGGGCTTTATGTCCTTGATCTCGTCAGCTGGGACCATGAGATAATCACGGTCGAGAACGAGCAGATCTGCATACTTTCCCGGCGCAAGCGATCCAAGATTGCCCTCTTGAAACAAAAATGACGCATTTGCACGTGTATGCGCAATCAATGCCTCCTCGCGGGTGATGGTCTGCTTCAGCACCTCCTTGCCACCTACCATCTTGCCGGTGACCGCCCACCACAGTGTGTAGAAGGGATTGCTTGGCGTGACTGCGGTTGCGTCAGAACCCAGTCCCCAAGGTACACCGCTGTCCTGAACCATACGCAACGGTGGCATGTCGTAGGTAAGGTCACCGTGCACCTTGAACATCAGACCACCTTGTATAGTCGGTCGACTGTGGATTTGTGCGTACACATTCAGGCGCCTCATTCTTTCAAGATCCTCGGGCCGAGCTTGATCAAGATGAGAAAAGGTCCAGCGAAGGCCTCTGATAGGCTTCTCCTTGTTGATGGTTTCCATGGCCGTCAGAAACGCTTCAATGCTGCCGCGTAGCTGCGCGTGGACGTTGAGATGGATGCCATTTTTTGCCAGACCGAGCCCCAGCCGCTGCCAGAGTTGAACGGCTTCGGCCGACGGACTGGTCGCCTTCGATAGCAGCGCATCGTGCAGAGGAAAGTAAAGCGTTTCGCCATAACCAGTAAGGTCAAACCAGTCATCACCCTGAAACGGTTTGATGCTCGGCATCCGCGCAAGCAGATCATCCACGTCAGCGGCCGACTTGGGCTCTTCGTAGTAGTTGTAGAATGATCGAACGGTCATCTGACCGCGGTCGTGCGCCAACTGAAAGGCTTTGATGTGGTTTGGATGAATGCCGGTGCCACCTTGATCCTGGAACGCGGTGATTCCCATTTTGTTGAGATCCGCCATAATGAGACGGGCATTATCGATTGCTTTTTCCATGGCCACCTGCCCCAGTTTTGAGCGCAGCAAGCCAATGGAAGCACCGCCATTCAGGGCCCCGGTAAGTTGTCCTTGCGCATCCTTGTCGATCTTTATGTTTTGTGGATCAGGCGTGCTGGCATCAATGTCCATCGCCTTCAGGGCCGGACTGTTTGCGTAAACACGGAAATAGAACAGTTGTAGCGCCACCGGATTTTGTGGAGCAATTTCGTCTAATTCATTTCGCGTGAAACCGCGCGGCTGGTCTGTGAACTGTTCTTCCGACCAGCCACCCAACACGACTACCCATTCGCCCGGTTTTGATTCGCGCACTTTGTCACGAATGAGCTCAAGCGCACGTTGATGTGAGGTGACCCCGTCGAGCCGAACCTCTCGAGGCCAATACTCGGCGGCACGCATATAATGGGCGTGATTGTCGATTAGTCCGGGAATGACGGTTCGACCCTGAAGATCAATTACTTGCGTGGTAGGGCCTTTCAGCTTTTCAAGGTCGGCGCTGCTGCCGATTGCCATAATACGTTGGCCTTTGGAGGCCAGCGATTGAACTATATGAAACTGATCATCGACAGTGACTATTTTTCCATTGGTAAGGATGAGATCAGCTGTTTGAGCAAACGACGCAACTGACCAGACCACTCCTATCGAGATCAGAATGACTCGCCTTGACAAGAATAGTCTCATGTCTCGCCCCCAAATTTTTAGATCCGATTCATCCTAGCTCACAATGCGGCTCACGGCCCTACATAAATTTTGAGTATGGGCTGGAGATATTCGCGTGAGTGTTGCAACAATCGTACTGCACCGACGGTGGCCGCTTGAAAATCGCTACCTTCAATGTAAATGACGTCAAAAAGCGTCTCACCAATCTTTTGGGTTGGCTCCGCCGAGCCCAACCGGATGTTGCGTGCCTCCAGGAATTGAAAGCGGCAGACTCCGAATTTCCGATCTCGACAATAAAAAAAGCCGGATATGGCGCAATCTGGCGCGGGCAGAAGTCGTGGAATGGCGTCGCTATTTTAGGTCGCGATTGTGAGCCTGTCGTCACGCGAACTAAGCTTCCCGGGGATCCTGAAGATACGCAGAGCCGTTATATCGAGGCCGCCGTCAACGGCGTCCTCATCGCGACAGTTTATGCGCCTAACGGCAATCCCCAGCCGGGGCCGAAATTCAAATACAAGCTCATCTGGATGAAATGGCTTTTGGCGCATGCTGCCGAACTCTACGGCCTAGACGCGCCGGTCGTACTTGCCGGAGATTTCAATGTCGCGCCGGCCGATAACGATATCTATCCAACCAAATCTTACGTCGACAACGCGCTTGTCCAGCCGGAACCTCGGGCGCTGTTTCGTCGGATCCTTAATCAGGGATGGATCGATGCCATCCGCACCATCCATCCCGATGAGCCGATGTACACATTTTGGGATTACAGACGAAACCGGTGGGAACGCGACGCCGGCCTCCGCATCGACCACCTGTTGCTAAACCCGAAAGCTGCAGATCGTCTTGTCAGCGCGGGTGTCGACCGCGAGGTTCGTGGGATGAAAGGCGCGAGCGATCACGCCCCGGCCTGGATTGTACTTCGCGATAGACCATCCCGGCGACGGAAGCCGTCCCCAGATCCAGAGACGCGAACGCGGCCAGTGAGCGGGCGAAACGCTCGCCATCCCGCCTTGCCTTCCCCCCGCCCGCTTCTAGTTATCGACGGGGATTCATTCGCGCATCGTTCCTATCACGCCCTTCCGAAAACGATCCTCAGACGTGGCCGTAAGCCCGCCGGCGCAATCCTCGGCTTTGCGAATATGCTGCTCCGTTTATATCGCGATGAGCAGCCGCGCGCCGTCTTAGTCGCTTGGGATACGTTAGAGATCCCGACCTACAGGCATCAGAAATTTCCAGCTTATCAAAGTGGTCGCGAATTTGACGATGCGCTGCTCGAGCAGCTTGACGTGCTACCGCAATTTGTTGCCGCCTGCGGATTTCAGAATGCGAAGGCGCCGGGCTTTGAGGCGGATGATTTTCTCGCGACCGCCGCTGCGGCGGAAGAGAAGCGTGGGGGTACTGTCCTCGTTGCGAGTGGCGACCGCGACACGTTCCAGCTCGCATCGGACCATACCACAATCCTTTATCCCCTCCGCGCAGGCGAAATCGCGCGGATAGACCCCGCTGAGGTTCGCGCACGGTATGGGGTCGACCCCGCACAGGTCCCGGATTTCATCGCCTTGCGTGGCGATCCCTCCGACAAGATTCCGGGCGCACCGGGCGTTGGCGCGGCCGGTGCTTCAGCACTACTAAAAAGATATGGCGGCCTCGAAGCCGCACTTGGTGCCGGCAGATTTTCTGCAATAGCGGATCGCTTGCGACTTTTCAGATCCCTCGCCACGATGAACCGAAAAGCCCCGTTGGCGAGTCTCCGGAGCCAAAAACCAACATGGCACAAAGCGGCCGCACTAGCGCGAGAGTGGGAGCTGAATCAGCTCGCCCAAAGACTCGAAGAGCTTTATGCGCAGGGCTAAGCTGCCAGACAGAGGTCATTAAAACCGGTTAACCTCCAACCAGACCGTTGCAAAGACTCTCACTCGGCTTATCGCTTCGTCGGAGGCTGACCAGCGAACACAAACAACTATGCAGAAATAGCTGAATGGCATTGGGTAAGCTGACAAGAAATACCCATGGTGATCCGGCAGTTTGCGTTGCTGGTGTGGACGGTACGCCTGGGGGCTGGGCAGTTATTATTAAGGACCCAAAAAAATCAGTCGTCAAAAAGTTTGCGAGTATTGCTGACCTCTTTCATGAGCATCCCAAACTTAGAGCTGTCGCGATCGATATCCCAATAGGCCTTCTCGATGTGTATGAGCCAGGCGGGCGTACCTGCGATAGGGTCGCACGGAGCCTTCTTGGTAGAACGAGAGGCAGCAGCGTTTTTCCTGCTCCAGTTCGGTCCGCCCTCTTGGCGGCGTCCTGGCACCAAGCATACGCAAATTCACGTGCCGCTGGCCCGCAAGCGAAAGGGATTAGCAAGCAGACATTCGCAATATTTCCGAAAATTCGTGAAGTTGATGCTCTTCTCCAGGCCCGCCCACAGCTCCGCAACCTAACGTTCGAAGTCCATCCCGAGGTCTGTTTTGCTGAGCTCGGCGGAAGACCAATGGTGCATCGAAAAACTTCCGCCCTAGGACGGCTAGAGCGGCGAGAATTGCTCGCTGCCGTATTTCCGGATTTCGACGCTTTGGAAAAGAATGGTCGAGAACAGCGCGTGCCGACAGAAGATACTCTTGACGCGGCAGTCGCTTGCTGGTCAGCGTTACGATTAGTTGCGGGCAGAGGTCGCAGTCTAACTGAAACCACCGCCCGGGATAGCACTGGGCTGCCAATGACAATCTGGGTCTAGTTGGCTCCGATAATCCTCTTTATCGGAGGTAGGAGGAGCTCAACGCCGCATGTCGGCGTCTACGGATTCTGTCTCGCCCGTGTTCCCAGCGGCCTCTCTCGATATATAGTCTTCAGCCAAGTCAACCTTCGGGGCTCGCAATGTACGGTGCGACAATCGGAGCTCACCGTTACAGATTCCGCGACCTTGCGACCTTACTGGCTAAGGCATCACCGTTACGTAGTGGCGATCAACTGGCCGGCCTTTCCGCAGACACGTGCGAGGAACGTGTCGCCGCGCAATATGTGCTGGCCGACCTGCCGCTTACGACGTTTCTTCACGAGCACGTTGTTTCCTACGAGACCTGCGAGATAACTCGCCTCATCGTCGACACGCATGATCGGTCGGCTTTCGCACCTGTTGCGCATCTGACCGTTGGCGGTTTTCGTGACTGGCTCTTGTCGGACGAAGCGACAACGCCCGTGCTGGCCACATTGGCGCCCGGCGTCACACCGGAGATGGCGGCTGCGGTGAGCAAAATCAGTCGCCTGCAAGACCTGATGGTAGTGGCTTCAAAGTGCTCGGTGGTAACCCGGTTCCGCAACACGGTCGGCCTGCCAGGCCGGCTGTCCGTGCGGCTACAGCCAAATCATCCGACTGATGACACACGCGGAATCGCGGCCAGCATTCTCGATGGATTGCTCCTAGGCTCAGGGGATGCCGTCATTGGCATCAATCCAGCGACCGATAGCCCTGAACGAGCGCACGCGCTGCTACTCATGCTCGACGAAATCAGGATCAAGCTCGAGATTCCGACGCAATGCTGCGTGCTGACGCACGTAACAACCACGCTGGACCTGATTCGCAAGGGCTTGCCAATTGACCTCGTCTTTCAATCAATCGCTGGGACTGAGGCAGCCAACAGCAGCTTCGGAATCAATCTCGCTCTCCTAGCGGAGGCTCATGAAGCCGCCATATCGCTTCGCCGCGGGACGGTCGGCAACGACGTGATGTATTTCGAGACCGGACAGGGCAGCGCGCTCTCAGCCAATGCGCATCAAGGCGTCGACCAACAAACGCTCGAAGCGCGCGCTTATGCGGTTGCGCGCCGGTTCAAGCCGCTGCTAGTCAACACTGTCGTTGGCTTTATCGGCCCGGAATATCTGTTCAATGGTAAGCAAATCACGCGCGCCGGACTGGAGGACCATTTCTGCGGCAAGCTTATGGGCGTGCCGATGGGCGTCGACGTCTGTTACACGAACCATGCCGAGGCGGATCAGGACGACGCCGACACGCTACTCGGCCTGTTAGTCGCGAGTGGTGTCAATTTTGTAATGGGCGTACCAGGTTCCGACGACATCATGCTGGGCTACCAGAGCACCTCATTCCACGATGCGCTCGCCATGCGCGATCTGTTGGGCCGCCGCCCGGCGCCGGAGTTCGAGACATGGCTGGAGCGGCAGGGCTTGATGGATGCCGCAAACCGTATCCGCCCACGAAGTATGCCGAACCACTTTCGCTCGCTGCTGTCAGCTTGAATTCATGACGGACGACGACACCGCACTCCCTTATCGTAGTTTGCCACCGGCACCGACTGAAGGCGACCTGTGGAACGACTTGCGCCGGCTGACCGTGGCACGCATCGGGCTCAAAAGGGCGGGCGCGTCACTTGCAACCGGACCGCTGCTCGACTTGCAGCTTGCTCATGCCCGCGCTCGCGATGCTGTGCATGAACGGCTCGACGAAACGCGGCTGATCGCCAAACTCGCGGCGCTTGGATTTCCAGTCCTTTCGGTAGCGAGCGCGTCCGAAGATCGGGAACAGTATCTGATGCGTCCGGACCTTGGCCGCCGCCTAGCCCCGGGCGCCGAGGCAACGTTTGCGCAGCATGCAAATGGTTTTGACGTCGCGCTCGTCGTCACCGACGGCCTGTCGGCACGCGCAACGCAGATGCATGCCGAGCCGGTCCTGGCTGGCGTGCTACCTGCATTGCGCACTGAAGGCTGGAGGATCGCGCCGCTGGTCGTCGTCCGCCAGGGCCGGGTTGCGATCGGCGATACCATAGCCAGCGCTCTGCGCGCAGATTGCGTAGTGGTTCTCATCGGCGAACGTCCCGGCTTATCGGCACCCGACAGCATGGGAGCTTATCTGACTTGGCAGCCCCGCCCGCAGATCACCGACGCGGACCGCAACTGCATCTCCAACATCCGGCCAGAAGGTATCGGATACGCCGACGCCGCCTTCAAACTAGGATATATGCTGCGCGCCATGAGAGCACGCCGCCTCTCGGGCGTGCGGCTCAAAGATGATTCGGATCGATTGTTGATTAGAGAACGGTGAGCGAGTGTTTTGCTCGCTGGATAAGCTTGCTTCCGAAAGCGGGAACTGAGTTGACGACAACACTCATTCCGCTTCTCCGAGCCCAGTTACGCGAGAAACAGCGAAATTTGAAAGCCGGAACGTGCAGAGCGATTTCCGAACGAGATTTTCCAATAGCCGCACGGCAAGGTTGCCTTTGTTTTCCTTATCACGCAGCAGCGACAACGCGCCCCTGATGTTCCGCCGCCGCCATATAAGTTTGGCCGGCTACAATCACGCCCTGATCGCAAAATGCGGGAGCAATCAATGTCGCGCCGACTGGAAGTCCATTTGTGCTAAAAGCGGAGGGAACGGCGATCGCACATAGATCCAGAAGATTGACGAAATTGGTGTAGTGACTCAGCCGCCCATTCGTGGCGGCGGGATCTTTAAGCACTTCATCGACACGGTAGATTGTCGGAGTGGTCGGGACAAACATCGCATCGACTTTTGACCAAGTTGCGTTGGTGGCAACGCGCAGCTCCTTAATTCGGTAAAATGCCTTAAAAGCGTCAGCTGCAGAAAACTTAGACGCACTCATGATGGCATGGCGCGTCACTTCGACAACAGATTCGGGCTTGCGTCTAATAAAGTCTCCTACAGCGACGTCGCGTTCAGCCATCCATGGCCCGTTGTAAAGCATCTCTGCGGCCTCCCGGAAGGGGCCGAAGTCTATATCCTGGCAATCGAACCCCAGTCGTTTCAGCCTCTCGACGCCGTTCTGATAAATCGCTGCAGCGCCATCGTCGCCATAAAACTGGCGGTCTGCCGAGCGTAGAATTCCAATTTTCCTAATTACAGGTGCCTTGGATTGCGGTGGAAATTCACGGGAGAAGGCGTCGGTTGCGTCGGGCCAAGTGGCGACATCCATTACCGTTTTGGCGCAATTGACGTTCATTGCAAATATCGCGACGCAATCCAGAGAGCGGCATGCCGGAACGATCCCGCTAATACTAAGGAGGCCACGCGTGGGCTTCAAACCTACGACGTTATTGAAACCGGCAGGGACCCGGCCGGAGCCCGCTGTATCAGTCCCGAGTGCAAATGTGACTAACCCGCAGGCCACGGCCACTGCAGAACCAGAACTCGATCCACCGGGGATATAACTTTTGTCGTAAGGATTTTTCGGAACTCCGTAGGGTGAACGTGCACCGGTAAGGCCGGTCGCAAACTGATCGAGATTGGTTTTTCCTACGAGAATGCCGCCCGCATCCAAAAGACGCTGCACGACCGTGGCCGTTCGTTTCGCTACATAGGAATAATTCGGGCAGCCAGCTGTCGTCGGCAGACCTTC
>DASRAF010000206.1:0-2889 GCA_035638295.1 Pseudolabrys sp. | reverse complement strand
TGGGGGAGGTATTCGCGGTGTGCTGTCGCTCCATATCCTTGGCCGGATCGAGGAGCTTCTTATCAAGGAAAGCAAGAGGCCGGATTACCGGCTCGCTGATTACTTTGATTACGTGGCAGGCACGAGCACCGGTGGCATCATTGCCGCGGGCATCGCGCTGGGCATGTCGGTTGCCGAAATCCTGGATTTTTACGTGAGAAACGGTGCCGCCATGTTTGACAAGGCCAGCATCATGCAGCGGCTGCGTTACGAATACAACAGCGAGCCGCTCGCGAAACAGCTAAAGGGCGTATTCGGCGAGGATACGACGCTCGGAGCAAAAGAGCTCGAATGCCTGCTGCTTCTGGTGATGCGAAACGCGACGACCGATTCGCCCTGGCCGCTTTGCAACAATCCGTTTGCGAAGTATAACGACCCAGCGCACCCCGCATGCAACACGAAGCTACCGTTGTGGCAGCTTGTTCGGGCGAGCACGGCTGCGCCGACATATTTTCCCCCGGAAGTCATTACGTGTGGCGGCAAATCGTTCATTTTTGTCGACGGCGGCGTGACCATGTACAACAATCCGACATTTCAGATGTTTCTGATGGCGACGGTGGATCGCTACTGGATCAACGCGCCGGCGGAAAACCGCGGCTGGGAGACGGGCACGGATAAGATGTTGATCATCTCCGTGGGGACGGGAACCAGTCCGGGCGAGAACTACAGCCTCAAACCGAACGAGATGAATCTCCTATTCAATGCGACGACCATCCCGTCGGCCCTGATGTACGCAGCGCTCAACGAACAGGACTTGTTGTGCCGCGTGTTCGGAGACTGCGTGGCCGGTCATGTCCTCGACCGCGAGGTCGATAAAATGAGTCCGTCGGTCGGACCGCTGCGCCAAAAGCTGTTCCGCTATATCCGTTACAATGCCGAGCTGACCAAACAGGGCTTGGCCGCGCTCGGGTGCGATGATGTCGATCCGGAAGTCGTCCAAAAGCTCGACTCTATCGATGGAATTCCGTCGCTCGAGCGCGTCGGAAAAGCGGCGGCCCAACGGCAAGTTGATGATACGCACTTCAACTTCGAAGTCTTTCAGCCATGAACGCCGTGAATGCGGCCGCAGTCGCAGTGCGCCGCGTCAACGTCCTGATCGATACGTCAGCTAGCCGTTGGGCCTAAAATCCGAAACGGCTACTTCGGACCCTATTCGGGCCCTTGGCCAGACGGGGAGGACCCCATGCCCAGTTGCTTTGTGATTATGGGCTACGGCAAGAAGACCGATTTCAAGCAGAACAAGAATTTCGATCTCGATAAGACTTATCGAAACATCATCAAGCCGGCAGCCCAAATGGCCGGATACACGTGCGAACGCGCGGACGAGATCCAACATGCCGGGGTCATCGACGTGCCCATGTACGAGCGCTTGTTGACCGCGGACTTGGTCATCGCAGATCTCTCCACCGCCAACATCAATGCGTTTTTCGAGCTCGGCGTGCGGTACGCCCTCCGCCCGAAAACCACGATCGTCATCGCCGAAAAGAATTTTGAGATGGGGTTCGATATGGGCCACGTGGTGATACGAAAATACGAGCATCTTGGTTCTGGGATCGATTACGAGGAAGTCGAGCGGGCGAAGACGGAGCTGACCAAGGCCTGTCGGGAGATTCCTCAGACAGGACAGATTGACAGCCCGGTATACACTTTCCTCAGCGATCTGGCCGCCCCTTCGCGCGGTTTGAATGTCAAAGCAGTAGCGGCAGTCGCAGCGGCCGCTGAGCGCGCGCGGGAAGATCGCACACGCGAGGCCCTGGCTCAGGCCACGACCATGGATGAGAGGGCTGCATTGGAACGGCCCTTTGCAGCGCTCATGAAAACGGCACAAGATGCGGGGGCGCGCGAAGACTTTCGGACCATGCGTGACGTATTGCGCGGTGTGCGCGCTGTCCAAGGCGACAAGGCCGATCCCGACGTCGTTCAGCAGCTCGCGTGGGCGACCTACAAATCCAAAGATCCCGACGACAAGACGGCGTTGCTCGAATCCAAAGCGGTCCTTAGGCAGCTTGATCCCGAAGGGTCTAGCGATCCGGAAACGCTGGGCTTGTGGGGCGCAATTCACAAGCGCCTCTACGACACGAAAGATATGCCGCGGCAGGATCGGCTTGATGGCCTTGCAGCGGCGATCTTTGCTCACGAAAAGGGTTTCTATCTGAAGAATGATTACTACAACGGCATCAACTTTGCGTTCCTCCTTGATTGCCGGGCCGCCGAACTCGGCGGCGATGACGCCATCGCCGACAGAGTCCAGGCCCGACGCGTCCGCGAGCGCGTCGTGGGAATTTGCACGCAACTGCTCGCGGACGGCATTAAGGGCGAAGACGAGAATAAAAGGAGAAAAGAAGAATATTGGGTTCGTGCAACGCTGGTCGAAGCTCTGTTCGGCTTGGGAGACACGGCCAAATCGGAGGCAGAGTTTGCAATCGCCAAGAAGGCTGCGCCCGAACGGTGGATGATCGATACCACCGAAGAGCAGCTCACCAAGCTTCGCACTTTGCAGCGATGATGGGGAACGCGCAGCCGGTTCGTCGGAACTCAAGATGTTTATCCGTACCGCCGGACGCGGATAACCATGCAAGCGATTGAGAGCGTGACGAGATGGCCCTGTCTTCTACTCAACACGGTGGCGCAGTCGTCGCTCTGGGCGGCCGGCGGATTGATGCGGAACCAACGTCGACTGCACGGTTTCCCTTTGATCAAGTCGACCGCGTCGGCATGGAGATTGCCGACCGGCTGCGCCGCACGCGGGCGGTTGCGTTGGTTTGTTCCGCTGCTTGCGGTGCCGATCTGATCGCGCTCGAGACCGCTCAACAGATGGGGCTGCCGACGCGCATCATTCTTCCGTTTTTG
>DASRAF010000205.1:0-7994 GCA_035638295.1 Pseudolabrys sp. | reverse complement strand
TGTCGATCGAGCGGAATTTCGGGCTTCATCGCGCCTTCGGTGCCGATACCGCGTAGTGCGACGCCCATGGCCTTCAGCGGGTGCGCGACAGCATCCTGGACTGCGGATGCTTCATATCCTGAATGCACCATGCAGTTGGCGCATTTCTCGTAGTTCCCGGTGCCGTAGGAATCCCAATCGGTGCCATTCATCAGTTCGTCGAAGGTCTTCGCGTAGCCTTCGCCGAGTAGATAACAGGGCTTCTGCCAACCGAAGATCGTCCGGGTCGGATTTCCCCACGGCGTGCAGTGATAGCTCTGGTTTCCCGCCAGGAAGTCGAGGAACAGGCTCGATTGACTGAATGACCACTTCGTTTTGCTGGAGCCTCGTTTGAAAACATCGCGGAACAGCTGCTTGGTTTTGCCGCGATTGAGGAAGTGTTGCTGGTCCGGCGCACGCTCGTAAGCGTAACCGGGCGACACCGTGATGCCGTCAACGCCCAACTCCATGGCAGTGTCGAAGAACGCTGCGACGCGATCAGCCTGCGCGGTGTTGAACAAGGTGCAATTGATGTTGACGCGGAATCCGCGCTCCTTGGCATGCTTGATTGCCGTTACGGCCCGATCATACGTCCCCGGCTGGCACACCGAGTGATCGTGCATCTCCTTGTCGCCGTCGAGATGCACCGACCAGGTGAAGAATGTGCTCGGCTCGTATTGCGAAAGCTTCTTGTCCATCAAAAGCGCATTGGTGCACAGATAGACGAATTTTTTCCGGGCAACGATTCCGCGCACGATTTCCGGTAACTGCTTGTGCAGCAGCGGCTCGCCACCCGCGATCGAAACCACGGGCGCGCCACACTCGTCGACCGCATGCAATGCGTCCTCGACGGACATGTTCTGGTGCAGGATTGGATCCGGGTAATCGATCTTGCCGCAACCGGCACAAGCCAGATTGCACCGGAACAACGGCTCCAGCATAAGCACCAGCGGGTAGCGCTTTCGGCCGGTTAGCCGCTGACGAACGACGTAGCTACCGACAAACAGTTTCTGAAGAAGGGGAATGCCCAAGATTACTATCCTTGCTGATTTGCTGGGTACCGGTCACATCTAGAAGTTCTACCGGCACCCGGAATTCGATGTGTTCATCCTGGCCGGGCAGGGTGAAGACCTCCACCGGCTCGATGGCCCGCAGCGCATTGATCACGTCCCGAACCATGATTTCAGGCGCCGAGGCTCCAGCCGTAATGCCAACAACCTCGACGTTATGCAACCACTCCGGCTTGATTTCGCTGCCACTGGCGATCAGGTGGCTAGGAACGCCGGCTTCGACCCCGATTTCGCGGAGCCGATTCGAATTAGAACTATTCTTAGCGCCGACGACGAAAATCACGTCGACCAGCCGGGTTAGCTCCAGCAGCGCAGTTTGGCGGTTCTGTGTCGCGTAGCAGATGTCCTGCGTACCGGGCCCGACGACGTCTTTGAAACGACGGTACAGTGCCGCAATAATCCCCTTGGTGTCGTCGACGCTAAGGGTCGTCTGCGTCACATAGGCGACCGGGGTATCCTCAGCCAGATCGAGCGCGTTAACGTCCGCCTCGGTCTGCACGAGGATCACGGGTCCAGGAATCTGGCCGAGGGTACCCTCTACTTCCGGATGACCCGCATGTCCGATCAGGATGACCGTGCGCCCGTTGCGCAGGTAGTGACGTCCTTGCGCGTGAACCTTGGATACAAGCGGACAGGTCGCGTTGAGGACGCGGAGTCCGCGCTCGGCAGCTTCCTCCTGGACCTTCTTCGCCACCCCGTGTGCGCTGAAGATCGTGATCGCGTTCGGCGGGACCTCCGAAAGCTCTTCGACAAAACGAGCGCCACGCGCCTTGAGCGCATCGACCACCCATTTGTTGTGCACAATCTCGTGCCGTACGTATACGGGAGGTCCGTATTTATCGAGTGCGCGCTCGACAATTTCGATTGCGCGGACCACTCCCGCGCAAAAACCGCGCGGCTTCGCCAATATGACCTTCATTACGCTTTTCCTTGAACGCGTCCGTTCAATGCACTGGCCTGCCGCCGGCGTTCGGCGCGATCGGCGAGAGACTCGATTTCGGCCGGCTGCAATTCCGGTACGTGACGTGATCCAAACACATCGAAAACCTTGTTGACGATGCCGTTCGCGTCCAGTCCGGCCTTGGCATACATCGCGGGCGGGCTGTCGTGGTCGATGAAGATGTCCGGCAACACCATGCTGCGGACCTTGAACCCCGGGCGTTCGAGCGCGTGCGATTCGCTGAGAAGCTGCATCACGTGGGCAGCAAATCCACCAATGGCGCCTTCCTCTATCGTGATCAACAATTCATGCTCCCGCGCGAGCTGAAGTATGAGTTCGTTATCGATCGGCTTGGCGAAGCGTGCATCGGCGACGGTCGTTGAAATTCCATGCGCCGCAAGCGTTTCCGCTGCCTTGATACATTCCGCAAGGCGCGTGCCGAGCGAGAGAAGCGCGACCGTGCTGCCTTGCGTGATAATGCGGCCTTTCCCGATTTCGAGCGGCACGCCTTCCTCGGGCATGACGACGCCGACGCCATCGCCGCGCGGATAGCGAACGGCCGAGGGGCGATCATCGATCGCGGCAGCAGTAGCAACCATGTGAACGAGTTCGGCCTCGTCAGCGGCAGCCATGATGACAAAGCCCGGCAGACAGCCGAGGTAGGCTAGGTCGAAAGAACCCGCGTGGGTCGGGCCATCGGCTCCAACGAGCCCGGCGCGGTCCATCATGAAGCGAACCGGCAGCTGCTGGATTGCTACATCGTGCACGACCTGGTCATAGGCGCGTTGCAGGAAGGTCGAGTAGATCGCAACGAACGGCTTATAGCCCTGTGTGGCGAGCCCGGCCGCGAACGTGACTCCGTGCTGTTCGGCAATGCCCACATCGAAGGCGCGGTCGGGGTACGCCTTGGAAAAAATATCGACGCCGGTGCCGCCTGGCATCGCCGCGGTAATTGCGACGATCTTGTCGTCTTTCGCTGCTTCTTTTACGAGGGCTTCGCCAAACACCTTGGTGTAAGACGGTGCGTTCGAAACGCCTTTCTGCAGTTTGCCGGTTGCGACGTCGAATTTTACGACACCGTGATATTTGTCCTTCGATGCCTCCGCCGGCGCGTAGCCTTTGCCCTTCTGCGTACGCACGTGGACCAGGAACGGGCCATTGTCCGCGTTGCGTACGTTTTCCAGGACCGGCAGGAGCTGACCGAGATCGTGACCGTCAACAATGCCGACGTAGTAGAAACCAAGCTCTTCGAACAATGTGCCGCCGGTCACAAAGCCGCGCGCAAGTTCTTCCGCGAGATAGGCCTTTTCCTTGAAAAATTTCGGCAAGTGATTGACGACCTGCTTACCGATGTCGCGGATCGACATGTAGGTCGGACTCGACAACAGGTGCGTGAGATAATTCGACATGGCGCCAACCGGAGGCGCAATCGACATTTCGTTGTCGTTCAGAATCACGATCAATCGGCGGTTCATCGCGCCGGCATTGTTCATGGCCTCGTAGGCCATCCCGGCGGAAATGGCGCCGTCACCTATCACGCAGATCACGTTGTGTTGCTGACCGGCAAGGTCTCGTGCCACAGCCATGCCCAAACCTGCCGATATCGATGTCGAGGAGTGAGCCGCACCGAAGCAGTCGTACTCGCTTTCGGAACGCTTAGTGAACCCGGACAAGCCGCCGCCCGTCCGCAATGTCTTTATGCGATCCCGGCGGCCGGTGAGGATCTTGTGAGGGTAAGCCTGATGGCCAACGTCCCATATCAATTTGTCATTGGGGGTGTCAAAGATGTAATGCAATGCGACCGTCAGTTCGATCACCCCGAGGCTAGCTCCAAGGTGGCCGCCCGTGACCGCGACCGCGTTGATCGTCTCCGCGCGCAATTCATCGGCAACCTGTCGAAGGTGCCGTGCATTGATACGGCGCAGATCGTCAGGGCTCTTTATCGAGTCGAGGATGTTGGTGGTTGGGTCTGTCAGGAACTCATCTTTGGGCGCCGTCATGCTTTAACTACCTTCCCACTCACTCGGAGGCGCTTGTGCTATTGGCAAAACCTCTCGAAATATTTGTTGTCGCCCAATATGAGCTCTGCCGGCTCTGCCACGAAGTCTCTCAGTTAGCGTCAATCAATGACGCGTGCAAAAGTTCCACCCGGAAAGAATTGATAATATTACGACGAAGTGCAAGTGGGGGTGACTTCCCTGTAGCCGGAAGGCAACATCCAGTATGCTAGCGACTGTCGTTACCGGAATCGTGAGGCTTTGTACCCGATTCCCTTGGCCAATCATTGTCTTAGCGCTGCTGGGAGCGTTCGGGTCAGCCGTCTATGCCGCGCGACATTTCGCGATCAATACCGACATCAACAAATTGATCTCGCCCGAACTCGATTGGCGCAAGCGCGAAGCGGAGTTCGAGAAGACCTTCCCTGGACATTTCGGCTCGACCTTGGTGGTCGTCGACGCTCCAACCGCGGAGTATGCGTCGCGAGCCGCTGCCGACCTGGCCACGCAACTCAAAGCCAAGCCCGAACTTTTCCGCTCGGTCGACGACATTGGCGGCAGCGAATTCTTTGCGCGCAACGGATTGCTCTACAGGTCGACCGACGACGTCGCGAGTTTCGCCAAGGGGCTCGGGCAGGCGGCTCCTCTTATCGGAACGCTTGTTGGTGATCCAAGTCTGCGCGGCCTTACGCGCACGCTCTCGCTGGGACTTATCGGCGTGCAGAACAAGATGATCACGCTCGATGCTTTGACGAGACCTCTGTCGATGGCATCGACGACGCTCGAAAATGTGCTCGCCGGCCTGCCTGCCTCATTCTCTTGGCAGGCCATGGTCAGCGGTCAGCAGCCGGCGTCAAGTGATTTGCGCCGGCTGATCGAGGTCCATCCTGTCCTTGACTTCTCTGCACTTCAGCCCGGTGCGGCTTCGAGCGGCGCCATTCGTCAGGTGGCATCCGATCTCAAACTTGCGCAAAAATATCAGGCTCGGGTGCGCTTGACCGGCTCCGTGCCGATGGCGGATGAAGAGTTCGCGACTGTTCGACACGGCGCACTGACGAACGCCATCGCCACTATCGTGATCGTCCTGACGATTCTATGGCTTGCCCTTAAATCTGCGCGTCTCATCGTTGCGGTGTTCATCACTCTGTTCGTCGGATTGGCCATCACTGCCGCACTCGGCCTGATGATGGTCGGTGCATTGAATATGATTTCGGTGGCTTTCGCGGTGCTGTTTGTCGGTCTTGGCGTCGACTTCGGAATTCAATTTTCAGTGCGCTACCGCGCCGAACGTCATGACAAACCCGAACTTCTTCCCGCGCTCGATCAGGCTGCGGAAAAGATTGGCGTTCCGCTGACGCTTGCTGCCGCCGCGGTGGCGGCAGGATTCTTGTCATTCCTCCCGACCGACTATCGGGGCGTTTCGGAACTCGGCGCGATTGCCGGCGTCGGCATGTTGATCGCCTACATCACAAGCATCACGGTGTTGCCGGCACTCATCGCCGTGCTCAATCCGCCAGGCGAGGCTGAGCCGATCGGTTATCGCGCGCTGGCCCCGGTTGACTGGTTTCTTCAGGAGTACCGAATTCCAGTCATCGTGGGGACGCTCGCCGTGGCCGTTCTTGGAGCGCCTCTACTCTATTTCCTCACATTCGACTTCGATCCGATTCACTTACGCAGCCCGGAGACAGAGTCGATTTCAACGATACTGGAACTTGGAGACGACCCGCGTGCCGGCATCAGTTCGGTCAATGTCATAGCGCCGTCTCTCGACCAGGCGGTTTCGACGGCAGAGAAGCTGCAAAAGCTGCCAGAAGTCTCACAGACGCAGACGCTGCTCAGTTTCGTGCCGCAGGATCAGGAGAAGAAACTGTCGCTCATCCAGGAATTCAGCCGCCAGCTCGCCCCGGCTTTGGAAAGACCCGGCTCGAGTAAGCCGCCGACTGATGCGGAAAACGTTGCGGCGCTGAACGGCATGGCGGATCAGCTGAACAAGGCCGCAGGGAATGCTTCGGGCCCGGGTGCCGACGCCGCCAGGCGCCTGGCGGGCAATGCGGTGAAATTGGCTCAGGCGAATGAAGAAACACGCATGCGCGCAAAGACCGCGTTCATCGTTCCCATGGAAACTGCTACCGGCCAGCTGCGCGGCTTTCTGGGTGCCGAAAAGGTCACCAAAGACAACCTGCCACAGGCTCTCAAGCAGCAATGGCTTGCGGCCGATGGACGGGCCCGTGTCGAGATAACACCCAAAGGGAACACGGATGATACCGAGGTTCTGCGACAATTCGCGCGAGCGATCCTTTCAGTTTACCCGTCAGCGACCGGCGGCCCGATCTCAATTCTTGAATCGAGCCGAACCGTTGTGCGGGCGTTCTTCGAAGCCGGATTGTACGCGCTCATCTCGATCGCAATCTTGCTGTGGATCGTTCTGCGGCGCTTCGGCGATGTTTTGCTGACTCTGGTTCCACTTCTGCTGGCAGGGGTCGTGACGCTCGAAATCTGCGTCTTGATCGGCATGCCGCTGAATTTCGCGAACATCATCGCCTTACCCCTGCTTCTCGGGGTCGGCGTCGCCTTCAAGATCTACTACATTATGGCCTGGCGATCGGGCCGCACGAACTTGCTTCAATCGAGTCTGACGCGCGCGGTGATCTGGAGCGCGTTGACGACTGCGACGGCGTTCGGAAGCCTTTGGCTGTCGCAGCATCCCGGCACGTCGAGCATGGGCAAGCTGCTTGCGCTGTCGCTTGTATGCACGCTCGCGGCGGCGGTCCTATTTCAGCCCGCGCTCATGGGAAAACCCCGTCGAAGCAGGCGCTTTTGAGCAGACATCCTCGCTCGGATCGGGTGGCGGCGCGGCTGCCGTCTTTCGATTGGCAGGCGGTTTTGACGTCGGGCGTTGCGTTGAAGCGGTCACGTCCGCTGTTTCGAAGCGCGTCCAGTTTTCTCCGCCACAGAGAAATCCAAGAAAACATCCCTGCACGCGCAGAGTCTTGGGATCCACCAGCGTGATGTTGGCGGAATAAGTGTGGCCGTCCTCGGAGTTATAGATTTGGCCATCCCAGCGGTTCGCTTTGCTTGCCGTCATGCCGAGCAGGATAGGCATGCCAAGCGTCGGTCGAGAGCGCAGGTTCGGATCAGGATTCTTTTTGTCGAAGCCGCCCGGCTGTGCTTCCCATGCCACCACGCCCCAAAGCCGGCCGTCACAATCGGCGATCTTTATCCTTGCGACTTGCTTGGCCACCAGCCATTCGCCGGTGGGATCGGTAGGGGTGCGAGCGGGCTGTGCTGAAGGTGCACTGTTTATGAGCACCAGGCCTGCAATCGAGGCCAAGAAAAGGCGCGCGTTAGCGTGTTTCCGTATGCTTCGAACTGGCACGTGGGACACCTGATGTTTCAAGAACCGGCGGCATTCGTAACATCGGAAATGGTCGAAATCATGCCTGGTTCCTCGACTCAATACCGCCAAAATTGCAATAAATTGGAACTCTGAAGGAGGCTAGACCGTTTGCCATGCGAATTCTTGCTTAGCCGAACAGCGCTGTGTTCATTTCAGACGGGGTTTGTATTGCTTGATATTCCTGCGGAGCTTAGCCCGCCCGCACCTGTACCGCGAGCGGAAGCTTTAGGCCCTCTCTCGCTGCTTCGCGTTCTGGCAAATAATCCGCTCGAGGCATGGACGTCGGCCCATTTCGAGCAACCCATTGTCGTGGGCGGGTTGTCGGTTGGTCGGGTCGCCGTCATCAGCGACCCCGGCGCCATCCGACGCGTGCTCATGGTCAATGTCGATAACTATCAAAAGGATTGGTTGCAGCGCCGTGTTCTGTCGGCGGCTCTGGCGAACGGACTGCTGGCCGTGGAAGCCGATCAGTGGAAGCTCCAGCGCCGGGCCTTGGCTCCTCTCTTCAATCTCAGGACCGTGCTGGGCTTCACCACTGCAATGCTCGAAGCCGCCGACGCGGCGGTCGAGCG
>DASRAF010000204.1:0-10130 GCA_035638295.1 Pseudolabrys sp. | reverse complement strand
TTTCGGACCCTTCATCCCCACCATCAAGGCCGACGCCGATGCCGTGTTCGCCTTGATGGTCGGACCGATGGCGTTGCAATTTCCCAAGCAATTGCGCGCGGCCGGATACAAGAAGCCGATCATCGGCGGCGGCACGAGCTATGACGAATTTGCCCTGCCCTTCATGGGCGACGAAGTCGTCGGCGACGTTTCCTCGCTTCAATATAGCGCCGCGTTGACAACCCCGAAGAACGAGGCGTTCGTTAAGGCGTACCGCGCCAAATACGGCAAGGTGCCGTCGTATTTCTCGGAGAGCAATTACACGACCGCACAGTTGATCGACGAGACGATCAAGAAGAGCGGCAGCAAATGGCCGGGTGCGGAGCAATTCATAAAGACAATGTCAGGATTGAAGATCGATGCCGTGCGCGGGCCGGTGTCATTCGATGACATGCGCAACCCGATCCAGGACATCTACATCAAGAAGGTCGAGAAGAAACAGATGTTCGGGTACGACAAGCCCGAGCTGTGGAACACCGTGATCAAGACCTACCCGGCCGTCGGCCAGTTCTGGACATACGGGAAGGACAAATTCCTTGCGCAGCCGGTGTACAGCCGCGACTTCCCACCCTGCAAATTCTGCGAATGAGATGTCACCCAAAACGGAAAACCCCGGCCTCGCGCCGGGGTTTTCTTTCGTCGACGTCGCAGCTCACATCACGGGCACGGATGACGCTGCCCGTCGTAACCTATGTAGGTGCCGCTGCGCGGATCATAGGACCTGAAGCGACGCATGCAGTACTCCACGCCGCCGCCACCACCGCCCTCCTCGTAGTAGCCGGGCTCCACTTCGTACGCGGGGGCCGCGTAATACGGGCCGCCGCCATAGTAGTACGGGCCACCGTAGTAGCCGCCGCCATAATAGTAAGGCGCCGCGAGCGCGCCGCCGATGATCGCGCCGGCGGCGAGACCGCCACCGAGGCCCCAGCCCCATCCACGGCCCCAGCCCCAACCCCTGCCGCGCCATTGCACATTCTCGATATTGCTCGTGGCTGCATTCTTGATCGCCGGCGCGCCGCCAACCGGCGCCGCCAAAGCGATACTCGCAAACGACGGCACGGCAACCGCGATCAACGCGGCGGCCATCAATTTCGTGATTGTTTTCGACATTGTTACACCTCTGAATTGAGCCTGCTACACTGTCTGTCCTGCCATACGCCTGTTCGCCCGTATTTTAATCCAGTCGCAGGGCGGATGAAACCAACAACGGTTAACGCCAACCGGCACGAGTGAGTTGCACGCCTGCGCCGGCATGCGATTCCGCAGCGAAATTCGGTCGGCGTGAGGCCGGTCGTCTTGCGAAATGCGCGGGACCACAAACAAACCCCGGCCTGAGGCCGGGGTTTTTTCTCTTGAGCGTCGTGCCCTGCGTTGCCAGTCTGTCGCGATGAGTGAACTCGCCGACAGAATCATCGCGCACTACGAGCGCCACGCGACCGCC
Source organism: Pseudolabrys sp. (assembly GCA_035638295.1). GTDB lineage: Bacteria > Pseudomonadota > Alphaproteobacteria > Rhizobiales > Xanthobacteraceae > Pseudolabrys. Next base: position 8,650 of record DASRAF010000204.1, on the reverse strand, counting down.
TGGGACGAGGATCGCAGCCGCGGCGCGTGGAACGACAAACCCTGGCTCGATCGTTTCATCGCTATGCTCCCAAGGGTGCGAGCGTGATCGACCTCGGGTGCGGATCAGGCCACCCGATCGCGCGACACATGGCAGCGCAAGGTTTGAGAGTCACCGGCGTTGATTCGTCCCCGACGTTTATCTCGCTGTGTCGTAGCCGCCTGCCCGGACACACATGAATTGTCGGCGATATGCGCACGTTGTCGTTGAGACAATCGTTCCAGGGAATTCTGGCGTGGGACAGCTTTTTCCATCTCACGCCCGCGGACCAGCGCGGAATGTTCGACGTGTTTCGCGAACACGCCGCTCCGTCCACCGTGCTGACGTTCAATGCCGGACCGAGCCATGGCGAAGCGATCGGCAGCTATCGAGGCGATCCGCTCTACCATGCCAGTCTCGATCCCGCCGAGTATGCGACGCTGCTCAAGGGAATCGGATTCAAGATTGTTGCGCATGTCCTCAACGATCTGCAGGCCGGCGGCCGGACTGTTTGGCTCGCGCAGGCGAGCGAGTAGCCGCTTCTATTCGGCGGGGATCGGCGTTGCGGGCGCGGTGGGCGCGGTCGCCGCCTGCGAAGGCGCCGAGGGCCCCCTGAGCGGCCGCTCTTCCATCGCGATCAGAAATGCCATGCCAAAGGAAAGAACCAGGGCGCAGGCCAGAAATACGAAACGGAACGCGTAAGCGAGTTCGGGCGCCGAAGCCGTGCGCGCCAGCATTTCGACCGACATGCCGGTGACGCCGCCGAGGCCACCGAGAACGATGGCACCGAGCACCGCGACGACCAGTGCCGAGAACAGCGCCCGGAAGAAATTGGCGGCGCCGGTAGCCACGCCCATCTGCGAACGCGACACGGCGTTCTGCATGCAGACGGTGGAGACAGGGAACACCGTTCCTAATCCCGCACCGATCACGAGCAACAGAAGCAGCACGAGTATTGTCGGCATCGACGCCGGCCAGATTGCGAGCGGCGCAAGCGACAGAATGGAGATCGTGAGTCCGATCAGAGACATCCGCTTGTAATGGACGATATAGGTCATCATCCGGCCGGTGATCGTCGAGAACGTCACAGTCGCGGCCATCAGTGGAATCAGTGCAAGCCCCGACTGGCTCGCCGACAGGTGCAGAACGGTTTCAAAATAGAGCGGCACAAAGATCGTCATCCCGACCAGCGTGCCCATATTGCACGCGCCCGCGAGCGTCGCGCAGCGAACGACCGGATTGCCCAGTACGGCAAGCGGCAGGAACGGCTCGCGCGCGGTCATGAGCCGCCACGCAAACAATCCCCACAGAATTGCCGAGACAAGCAGCAGCGCGCCGATCTGGGGCGAGATCCATTCGTACCGCCTCCCACCCCACGACAAAGCGAGCAGGAGCGCGATTGCTGCGGACATCATCAGCACTGCGCCGATGACATCGAGCCGGTGCTTGCGCGGACGAAACGGCACGCGCCGGAGCACGTTGGACGTCATGCCAAGCGCGACCAGCCCCAGAGGCAGGTTGATCCAGAAAATAAGCGACCAGTCGATGTGCTCGGTTAGGAAGCCGCCAAGCACCGGACCTCCCACCGACGAGGTTGCGAACACCGCGCCGATGTATCCTTGGTACCGGCCACGTTCGAGCGGCGAAACGATATCGGCGATAATGGTCTGCGCCAACGCCATCAGGCCGCCACCGCCAAGACCCTGGAAGGCGCGTGCGAGCACCAGCGCTGTCATGCTTGGCGCCAGCGCACAGGCGACCGAACCGACGACAAAAATGCCGATCGCCGTAAGCATCATCACCCGCCGCCCATGGATATCGGCGAGCTTGCCGTAAAGGGGAGTCACGGCAGTCCCGGTGAGCAGATAGGCCGTGACCACCCAGGAGAGGTCGTCGAGGTTGCCGAAATGGCGGCCGATCGTTGGCAGAGCGGTGGCAACAATCGTCTGGTCGAGCGCGCCCAGGAACATCGCCAGCATGATGCCGAGGACGATGGTCCGTATTTCCGGATGCGTCAGCGCGCTCGGCTCGGGTGGCGCCTCGGACTTCACCGGTCGCGCCTTGGACTTCGATTTCGGGGCGGTCATCGCGCAGTGTATATAAGCACAGTCATGAGCAGATAACCCGCTCATGCCTTGCTGGTCCCGGTAAAGCAAGACGTGCCTGCGCGGGGGTGGTATGTGCAGCACGCCTCAAATACTTGCGGCAGGCACTTGTCACGAAGGATTCACGAAGAACATGAAGCTTCGGTTGCGCATTCGACCCCTTCTCTTTGTTGCCCTCCTCCTCGGAGCGACGTCCGCCCATGCGCGCGACAGGTTGCCGCCCGGCTTTGTCTACCTGCACGACGTCGATCCAAGCATCGTGCAGGACATCCGTTACGCGACGGACGACAATTTCACGGGGCGTCCCCTGCCTGGTTACGGCGCGGGTGAATGCGTATTGCGCCGTGAAGCGGCCGAAGCGCTCAAAGCCGTGCAGGCAGAACTGGCTCGCGATAGACTTGGATTGAAAGTCTACGATTGCTATCGCCCGACGCGCGCCGTACGCGCAATGGAAGCATGGGCGCATGACGGCGGCGACAGCGAAGCCACTCGGCGCTTCTATCCCACCCTGCACAAGCGCAATCTGTTCGCGCTCGGCTACATCGCCTCGCAATCACGGCACTCGACCGGAACGACTGTCGATCTGACGCTCGTCAAATTGCCACCAGCCCCTGTCCCCCGCTTCGATCCTGCTGGACGCTATGGAGCCTGCACCGGCCCGGCGGCGAGGCGCGCGCCAGACAACAGCGTCGATATGGGCACCGGCTACGATTGCTTCGACGTGAAGAGCTATGGCCAGAGCACCGCGATTGCCCCCGAGCAGCGTCAATGGCGCAACCTGTTGAGTTCGGTGATGCGCCGGCACGGTTTTGCCGGTTACTTTCGCGAATGGTGGCACTTTTCCTACAGCGACTCCGCCGAGCCGCGCGCTTATGATTTTGCGATTGCACCGCGCGGACGTTGAGCCGACTTCCTGCGGGCTGCCTTCGGCCATTTCCCAGGCCAGCTGACGATATATTCCTCGAGCCTTTCATCAGGCACGTCGGCTTCGCTCGCTGCGACGCGTCCCCGCACTGAGACGCCAGCGGTGTGGACCGTTTCCGGGTCGCCCGAAACGAGCGGGTGCCACCAGGCAAGGTCTTTTCCCTCGGCCACCAGTCGATAGGCGCAGGTCGGCGGCAGCCATTTCAGCCGCCGCACGTTGCGCGGCGTCAGCCGCACGCAATCCTTCACCTTGGCCTGGCGATGGGTGTAGTCACTGCAGCGGCAGGTCTGGCAGTCGAGCAGCTTGCAACTGACGTCCGTGAACACGGTTGCGTTCGTGTCTTCGTCGATCAGCTTGTTCAGGCAGCAACGGCCGCAGCCATCGCAGAGACTTTCCCATTCGGCTCGCGTCATCTCCGACATCGCCTTGCGGCGCCAGAAAGGGGTCTGCGGGTCGGCCTTCTCTGAACTCATGGCGCCTTGTAACGCCTTATGGCGGTTCCGTCATGGACGCCTTGCCCCAGCAACTGGGTCTGGAGTTTCAGGCCCTGTCACATCCATCGCACCAGACCCCCTGAGGCTGCGCTAGCAACAGCGGGAGGCCTGCGGTTCAGCCGCCGGGCGCATTGCAACTTACGAACAAAAATGGAGTCTTCGATGACCAACCCGGTTGGATCCGGCCCCCGCGCACCGCAAGGTGATCATTCAGCTGTTGCGAACGGCGCGCGTTGCCAAACCGGCCGGTGCCAGCCCCGGACATAGCCAGGAGAGCACAAACAGCGGCTGCGAACAAAGCTTCGGATAGGTCCCGACATTCCTGAGATCGTTAAGACAATCGACGGGCACTGGCAAAGCCGGGCTCAGGCGATAGTCCTCCCGGATAACCCCACAGCTTCGGGCGCAAGGCCCGACAGCTCCGTCTGCATGGCGCGGGAACCGAAGCGCGATTCGAACCATATTTGCGGTCCCCAAGCACCCTCTTGGGGCGCGGGCGCGGGCCACAGCACTGATTGTCCGGTTTTCCTCAAGTTTTGCTATAGCAAGAGGTCCTTGAACCTCTGCTTTAAGATGAACCGAATGCGGTTTGGGAGCCCAAAGCCCTTTACCACAAGCGGCGTGAGTCTGGGGAAGACGGAAAAACGGGCCATTTTTCACCGCAATTTTCGTGTTCACCTTGGTTGCGTCCGAGCGGAATCGCGGGGCATTGGCCCCGCGTTGCGCGATCGGCTAAAATTCCCCTCGCCGGCACACCGCCGGCGTTAAACTTACGAGCAGTACAGCTTTGCGCGATCTGTTTCCCGAGGACTGGAAGCCCAATATCCGGCGATTCCTGCTTGGGCTGGACGCCTGGGTCGATTTTAGCGTCTTCCGCACCGCCTCCGGCCTGCGCGAGACCTATGAGCGTTTCTCGACCTTCATGGACCGTTTCCACGTCTCCGGTTGGCGGCGTGGGCTTAATGAACTCGTCTCGGAAGGCGCGACCATCGGCACTCTCGGCATGATTGTGATGCTGGCCCTCGCGATCCCAGCTTTCCGCGAAACGTCGGACGATGACTGGCTGAAAAAATCCGAACTGGCCGTGACCTTCCTCGATCGCTACGGCAACGAGGTCGGCTCGCGCGGGATCAAGCACAACGACGCAATCCCGCTTGACCAATTTCCCGATCATCTCATCAAGGCCGTGCTGTCAACCGAGGACCGGCGTTTCTACGAGCACTTCGGCATCGACCTTGCCGGCACTGCACGCGCGCTGGTGGCGAACACCCGCGCCGGCGGCGTCGTGCAGGGTGGCTCCTCGATCACGCAGCAGCTCGCAAAAAATCTGTTCCTGAACAACGAGCGCACCATCGAGCGCAAGGTGAAAGAGGCGTTCCTCGCCATGTGGCTTGAAGCGCGCCTGACCAAGAACGAAATCCTCAAGCTCTATCTCGACCGCGCCTACATGGGCGGCGGCGCGTTCGGCGTCGATGCGGCTGCGCAGTACTATTTCAACAAGTCCGCACGCGACGTGAACCTCGCGGAAGCGGCAATGCTGGCTGGCCTGTTCAAGGCACCGACCAAATTCGCACCGCACGTCAACCTGCCCGCCGCGCGTGCCCGCGCCAACGTCGTGCTCGACAACCTCGTCGAAGCCAACATGATGACCGAAGGCCAGGTGTTCGGTGCCCGCCGGCATCCGGCAACGCCGGTCGATCGCCGAGACGATCGCGCGCCGAACTATTATCTCGATTGGGCTTTCGACGAGATGAGGAAGCTTGTCGATACCTTCCCGAAATCGATGACCGAGCGCGTCTTCGTGGTTCGCACCGCGCTCGACACCAATCTGCAGAACAACGCCGACGCGGCGGTCGAAAGTTCCCTGCGCCAATACGGCCAGGAATATCACGCCAAGCAGTCTGCCGCCGTGCTGATGGATGTCGATGGCGCCGTACGGGCGATGGTCGGCGGCCGCGACTACGGTGCAAGCCAGTTCAATCGTGCAACCGACGCGATGCGCCAGCCCGGTTCATCGTTCAAACCGTATGTCTACTCGGCCGCCCTCATCAATGGTATGAAGCCGACCTCGATCGTAGTGGACGGGCCGGTCTGTATCGGCAACTGGTGCCCGCATAACTATGGCAATGGTTACAGCGGGTCCATGACGCTGCTCAATGCGCTCACGCACTCGATCAATACCATCGCGGTTAAACTCTCGATCTCGATCGGCAACGGCAACGCAAAAGTCGGGCGCGCGAAAATCGTCAAGCTCGCGCACGATATGGGCATCCGCACACCGCTGCCCGACACGCCTTCGCTGCCGATCGGCGCCGACGAAGTCACCGTGCTCGACCATACCGGCGCCTATGCGACCTTCCCGAATATGGGCAAGGCCGTGACAGCGCACGCACTCCTTGAAGTGCGTACGGGTACCGGCGATCTGGTCTGGCGTTTCGATCGCGACGGACCGAAGCCGCGGCAGGTGATGTCGCCCGGAGTTGCCGGCGACATGATCAAGATGATGAACAACGTGGTCGAAAACGGCACCGGCCGTCGCGCGCGGCTCGACGGCGTTGCCGCCGCCGGCAAAACCGGTACCACCAATGCTTACCGTGACGCCTGGTTCATGGGCTACACGGGCAACTTTGTGTGCGGCGTGTGGTTCGGCAATGACGACTATCAGGTGACCAACCGCATGACCGGCGGCTCACTGCCGGCGATGACCTGGCACAAGATCATGGCCTATGCACACCAGGGCATTGAGATCAAACAGCTGCCTGGCGTCGGGGCGCCGCAAGTGCGCCAGCAACCTGCGGTCGCCGAAGTGAAAACGAAGTCGAACGAACCGGCGCCGCCGCCGCGACCTGCCCTGCTGACGAAGCGCGGAGCCGATATCCTGGTCCGCGTCGAGCGCTTGATGGACGACGCCAATCGCGCGCTGGGGCCGGTGCGTCCGACCGTTTCAAGCGGCAAGGATCGGCAGGCCAGTATGCCCGAGACTGGCGATACATTCGCCTCTTCGCTGGAAGGACGTGCCTTCGGCAACCACAACTGATTGGCGCGCGGCTTCGACCGGCGTATCTTTCTCGACACCACATCAACCTTGCGGATTTTTCGTGCGACTGCTTTTCGGAACGCTATTCGGACTTGCCATAGCCGCGGCGGTGGGGCTCGGCCTCACCTACTACGCGCTTGCCCACGGCACGTCCTTTGGCGGTCTGGAGATTGAAAGCTGGACCGCCTGGCCGAAGACCGGAACTGTCGACGCAGACCCTTACGCCCGCGCATCCATCTCGCGGACCGGCCGGTTGCCGACGGCCATGGGCGATGGTGTGTCGTTCAGCCTGAAGTCCGACGACGATGGCAAAGCTCTCGACGGACGCTGCGAGGTCGTCGTCGCCGGGATAACGCCGGTAGCGCGGTTCTGGACCCTGACGCTCTACAACGCGGATGGCGGGCTGGTCGCCAATTCGACCAACCGTTACGGCTTCACCAGCCAGGAAATCGTCCGTCGCAGCGACGGGAGCTTCGAAGTCGTTGTAGCGCCGCGCGCCAATTCCGGTAACTGGCTGCCGACCGGCGGCGTCGACCGTTATGAGCTCGTGCTGCGGCTTTACGACACCGCGGTGGGCGTTTCCACCAAGGCCGGCCGCGAAGTCCCGATGCCCGATGTCACCACCCGGAGCTGCCCATGATTCGGTGGCTCTTGTTGATTCTCGGCGGCGCGCTCCTCGGCGGCATCGTGCACCTGGCATCGGTCATCATCTTGCCGCGCACCGCGACGCAGGATGCCTATGCGCGGCTCGCGCCGATCGCCCTGGTGAATTCCGTGGTCGCCCTCCCCGCGCCCACGCCGGAGAAAGCGGTCATGCCATTCATGGATCCCGCGTTCGCCAGCGCCATTTGCCTTTACGATCTCTCTCAGGGACCGGTGAAGCTGACCGTGCCGGTCAGTCCCGCCTATACATCGGTCTCCTTCTACACGCGCAACAATGTCGCCTATTACGCGATCAATGACCGTGCCGCCGGCCGGCGCGTCATCGAGCTCGACCTGATGACAACGGCCCAGCACGACCAGGTTCCGGAAGATGAAGAAGTCACGGCCGCCGACCGTTTGATCGTGGAATCCCCGACGCCGACCGGAATTATCGCAATCAGGGCGATGGCGCCTGAGCCGGGCTTGATGCGCGTGGCACAAAGTACCGTTGCGGCTTCAAAGTGCACGACGCAGGCGGAGCCGGCGCGGCCGCAACGCAAGTAGAGGCTCGTGACGCGAAGACGAGCAAATGTCGTCGCCAAGCAACCATCAGCTTTGGCGGCTGCGACAGAATTTTCATCGGTGTTATCGACTGGTGTTCGCTCAACGTGCGGCCCTTCGACGACGGCGGCGTCCGGCGGCGTTGCCCGTGTCGGGCTCGCCGTCGGGTCCGCGGTCGATACGGATCACCGGAAGAATGATGACGGTCGCGGGCTCGGTGTTCGCGTCGACATATTTGCCGCCGCGCGGACCTAACTCGTCGGGAAATCGGATGACCTCGCCCATTGCAAGTTTCCCCTTACCGTCCGGGAGCCTCCTCGAGGCTGCCGACGCGGCGCCTTTTCTCAATTAAAGGACTTGCAAGGTTAACGGTCCGTTAAAGGCAACCCATTGATTATGCTTCGATACACGCGCCGCAAAATCTCAGAGTTCGCCTTCCTGACCGAGTTGCACGATCGACCCCGAGTGAGAAGGTCACAGCTATGTCGTCGGTGACCTGCACAACAAATCGCACGCCTCGAATCCGATTATCGAACATGCCGAAAGCTTAGAGTCGGTCGATGGCCATCGCTCCCGGATGAATTTGAGCGAAAATTCCGTCCGTTCTGGATCGATCATTAGTTCAATGGGGTCAATCGCTTAATCCCGGTTTCGCTACCCCAACGTGTGACGCTAGATCAGGGTGTTTTCGGCAGCCCGATTCCGACCTCCTGCGGCGAGCGGCCTCTTACTTCCCGGCGCCGTGTACCTGCTTCAGCCGTTCCAGTAGGGGATCGATGAATCGGTCGGTGCAGCGGAGACTATCGATCGCCCTATCACGATCATTGCTGATAACCAGCGAAACGCCGAGTTCTTCGGCCCGGTGCAT
>DASRAF010000203.1:0-4195 GCA_035638295.1 Pseudolabrys sp. | reverse complement strand
ACCCTCAAAACAAATCTCGTGTGTGACCTGCGTCACATAGACTGGATAATTTTGTCGTTACCATCGCCTTTAACGTCGGGAGGCGATTCGTGAATCTTCTCATCCTCGTGGTCGATGATGAACCGGATGTCGAGATGCTGTTTCGGCAGCAATTCCGGCGCGATCTACGCGACGGTCGTTTCAGGATGGAATTTGCTCAATCCGGCGACATGGCGCTTCGGCGCATCACTGATGCGACGGGCGTATCGCTCATCCTGATCCTGTCCGACATCAACATGCCGGGCATGACGGGTCTGGAGCTCTTGCCTAAAGCCAAGGCCGCTCGACCCGATGTACCGGTCATTATGATCACCGCTTATGGCGATGCCGAGACCAAGCGCAAGGCGCTAGAAGGTGGGGCCGAAGCGCTTCTCACCAAGCCCATCGATTTCGGGGCACTTCGCAGCGAAATCCATACGCGCATTGCACGCGTCGCCTGAACCTTAACGCGGCAGGCCTATTAGCTGGAATGTCCGCTTATGGCCTTTAGCGGACATGCGTTGCTGCACTGCATGAGACCGCTTCTGACCCAAATCGGACTGTCCGCTTTTGACCCAAAAAGCCTGGCCCCTTACGGTTTATTTCCGACCTGCTATGCTGCAACTACAAACGGCAGCGTGCTGGCCTTCAAGGGCGGCAAGATGCGCCGTCGAGATTTCACCATAGTAATTATCGGCGCTCGCGTGCCCACTTTTGGCGCAGCAAAGCGAACGCAGGCATAATGGTCTCGCCACGCTGCTCGGTAGGCCAACGAGGTGATTGAATAGATGTGCTGTACGTCGGTCTCGTGCATCTGGGACGAATTTTGAGGAGACAATGGACATGAAAACGATCCTGGTTCCGATGGAAAACTCTGAGGCCACGCAATCAGCATTGGAGACCGCGCTGCTATTAGGGCGGCGAAACAACGCCTACATAGAGGGATTTGCACTACGCTGGCCGATCATCGTTGCTGGACTCGAAATGATGGGAGGACTGGCGCTCGACAGCCTCGAACAGGAGAACCTCGAAGAAGAAAAGAAAGCACGGCAGCTTTTCGAAGGTTTCATGCGGAAACACGACGTGCCCCGGTCAACTGACACGACAGAATCCCTGTCATTCGGTTGGTTAGAAGATGCGCCGCCGGAGGGGGATTTCATTGGTAGCTATGGCCGCGTTTTCGATGTGATAGTGATGAACCGGCGCAATGAGAAGTCGAACCCCCTGCACGATGGTGCGATTGAAGCTGGGTTGTTCGAAAGCGGTCGACCGATACTGCTGTCTCCGCCGTCGCCACCGCACCAGATTGCCACCAACATATTGATCGCATGGAACTGCAGCACAGAACAGGCACGCGCCATTGCTTTTGCGATGCCGCTTCTGCACCGCGCCGATCGCGTCACGGTCCTGACGGTTATTGGTGGAACGGGAGTGCCGGGACCGACGGCTGAGCAATTGATGCGATACTTGCGGCGCAATGGGATTGTCGCGGAGCCGAAGAGAGTTGAGCTTGATGGCAGAAGCACTGGCGAGGCGATCCTGGCGGCAGCGCAATCATTGGGATGTGACCTGTTGATCAAGGGTGCCTACACACAAAGTCGGCTAAGACAGATGATATTCGGCGGAGCAACCCAACACATTATGGCGAGAGCAACCATGCCAGTCTTGCTAGCGAATTGATGTAGCTTGGCGCGCCGATCGGATCGAAAAGATAATAACTGCACCGCTTGGCCCTTAGGAGACTTGGGCTATTGCACTGCAAACGCGTTAGATGGAACATTTTAGGAAAGGCACCATTGAAGTAGGAATTCAGGATGGCCTAATTCTCGACGCTCGCAACCACTTTCAGACGCGGCCTTTCAATTTTCATGACTTCGCGATAAGCGGACATGTAATCTAAGGCCATTCGTCGTGCCGTAAATCGCTCTTCGAACCGTTTTCGCACCCGCCGCCGGTCCAGTTGCGTAATGCGATTAACTGCATTAACCGCTGAAAGTTCATCTTCAACAATGTAGCCTGTGATGTCGTCCTCGACGATCTCTGGCACGGATCCGCGATTAAATGCGATCACCGGCGTCCCACAAGCCATGGCTTCGATCATCACCAGTCCGAAGGGTTCCGGCCAATCAATCGTTACCAGCAACCCAATCGCGCCGCTGAGAAACTCTGTTTTTTCCTGGTCGCTGATTTCTCCGACATATTCAACAAGCGGCGCCCCCAAAAGCGGCTTTATGACCTGTTCGTAGTATTCCTGATCGACACGATCGATCTTGGCGGCAATTTTAAGTGGTATGCCGCACCGCCGGGCGATTCGAATGGCCTTGTCCATTGATTTTTCTGGTGCGATTCGGCCGAGTGCGGCCAAGTAAGCCGGCTTTGTTGGACGCGGCGTCAACAAATTCTCGGGAACGCCGTGATAGATCGTTTTTACCCAATTAGCCTGCAGGACTGGTCTGCGTTGCGAATCGGAGATCGAAACGAGGGGCGTTCTGCTGAACGCTTTGAAGACCGGTTGATGCTCTGGAAGATCAAGTCTGCCATGCAAGGTGGTTATGAATGGGGTCTGCTGTCGGGAAAAGAGTGAAAAAGGATAGTAGTCAAGGTGGAAATGGAGCAGGTCGAACTCGTCACAACGCTGGCGGACGCTTTCCAGCATAACCATGTGAAGTGCGTTTGGATCGCGGATTGAACCGTCCAGTCGCAGGGCTCTAGGCCAGATTGCCTCAAGGTTGGCTGAAGTGTGGGAATCGCCACTCGCGAAAAGGGTGACATCGTTGCCGAGAGCTACCAGTTCTTCCGTAAGCCAATGAACGACCCGTTCTGTACCTCCATAAAGCTTGGGAGGGATTGCTTCTGTTAGAGGGGCAACCTGCGCAATGCGCATAGGATTTATTCCTTGTGACAGATCGTCAAAAACCCCCCGAAACGTAAAGTTCATGAGAACTTGGGAACGTTTTCTCGCTCACCTTGTTCCCAAAAGTGGGCGGCCGCGCGAGAATTGGTGTCCTAAATGTAGGTGACCACGTATTGGAAACGGCCACCTTTGCGGTGCTGTAACGGGATCCAAGGAAAAGGCCGTTCCAATTTCAGAACAACTGGTTACGACACATGGATAATATTGTCGGCTATGCGGGTAGGCCCTTCGCATTCGTCAGTCGTTATTTGAGGCAACGCTGGCAGTCGCACGCCGTAATTGTGACAGCTATCGCATTCGCAGTGCTGTGCTCAGTTGGGACTCAGTACGGGGTGAAATTTCTCGTCGACAGTCTGACGAGCGGAACACCGCAAAAGGTTTGGTTGGCCTTTCTTTTCCTAGTCACTCTTATAGCGGCGGACAATCTTTTGTGGCGCGCTGCGGGATGGATCGCAAGCACGGCGTTCGTCAAAGTGACCGGTGATCTTCGCCGCGACCTGTTTCGCCATCTAACTGGTCACGCGCCGAGTTATTTCTACGAACAAATGCCCGGTACGTTATCGAGTCGCATCACGGCAATGTCGAATGCCGTTTTCGCAATTGAAAACATGTTTATTTGGAATGTGATGCCGCCGTGCCTGGCGACTTTGTTTGCGATCGCTCTGATTGGAACGGTAAGCTTGCCAATGGCCTGCCTCCTTAGCGGTCTTGGCGGGGTGATCGTCGTGGCGATGTTCGTTCTAGCGGCCGCGGGAAAGCCGCTGCACCATGATTTTGCTGCAAAGGCCGCGGCTGTTGACGGCGAGATGATCGACGTCGTCAGCAATATGTCCTTGGTCAAGTCTTTCTGCGCAGTCGGTCGCGAAATTGAGCGCTTTGGTGCAAAGGTCGATTGTGAAATTGCGGCGCGTAGCCGGAGCTTGCGCTATTTGGAAAGACTCCGCCTCGCGCATGCACTGGTGACCGCTGCAATTACAATCGGGCTTGTGGCTTGGGCAGTTAAACTTTGGCAGAGCGGCGAAGCCACAGCCGGCGACGTCGTTCTGACCTGCACATTGGGCCTTTCGGTGCTGCATGCAACGCGTGACCTTGCTGTCGCACTCGTTGACGTGACCCAGCACGTCGCGCGCCTGTCAGAGGCCCTCGCAACGGTTTTGGTCCAGCATCAGCTTCGCGACCATCCGGAAGCGTGTCCCTTGGTGAAACGCGGTGCACTCATCGAATTCAGTAACGTTTCGTTCGGCTATAGAGGCGGTCGCAGGG
>DASRAF010000202.1:0-2119 GCA_035638295.1 Pseudolabrys sp. | reverse complement strand
CGAACCCGCATCCTGCAGCGCCGTGCGCACGACCTTGGCCGGATCGACGATACCGGCTTCGATCATGTCGACGTACTTTTCGTCCTGAGCGTCGAAGCCATACGTCTCCGACTTCTCGTCCACGATCTTGCCGACAACGATCGACCCTTCGACGCCGGCGTTTTCCGCGATCTGGCGGATCGGCGCTTCAAGAGCCTTGAGCACGATATTGATGCCGGCCTGGACGTCCGCATTCTCGTCCTGAATGCGGCCGACTGCCTTCTTGGCACGGAGCAGGGCGACGCCGCCGCCCGCAACGATGCCTTCCTCGACCGCAGCGCGGGTCGCATTCAGCGCATCCTCAACGCGGTCTTTCTTTTCTTTCACCTCGATCTCGGTCGCACCACCGACACGGATCACTGCAACGCCGCCGGCAAGCTTCGCCAGCCGCTCCTGCAGCTTTTCCTTGTCGTAGTCCGAGGTCGTTTCCTCGATCTGTACCTTGATCTGCTGCACGCGTGCCTCGATGTCGGCCTTCTTGCCCGCACCGTTCACGATCGTGGTCTTTTCCTTCTCGATGATAACTTTCTTGGCTCGGCCAAGCATCGCAGTGGTGACGTTCTCGAGCTTGATTCCGAGATCTTCGGAGATCAGCTGACCGCCGGTCAGGATGGCGATGTCTTCCAGCATGGCCTTGCGCCGATCACCGAAGCCGGGCGCTTTGACAGCCGCGATCTTGAGACCGCCACGCAGCTTGTTCACGACCAGCGTGGCAATTGCCTCGCCCTCGACGTCCTCGGCGATGATCACGAGAGGCTTGCCCGACTGCGCGACAGATTCCAGTACCGGCAGCATCGACTGCAGGCCGGAGAGCTTTTTCTCATGCAGCAGGATGTAGGCGTCTTCGAGCTCGGCCAGCATCTTCTCCGCATTCGTGATGAAATAAGGAGAGATGTAACCGCGGTCGAATTGCATACCTTCGACGATCTCGACTTCGGTATCGAGCGCCTTGGCTTCCTCCACAGTGATCACGCCCTCGTTGCCGACCTTCTGCATCGCCTTGGCGATCATCTGGCCGATATTGGCGTCACCGTTGGAAGAGATGGTGCCGACCTGGGCGACCTCAGCCGAAGACCCGACTTTCTTGGCGCGCTTTTCGATGTCCTTAACCACCGCGTTGACCGCAATGTCGATCCCACGCTTGAGATCCATCGGGTTCATTCCGGCGGCGACGGATTTGGCGCCTTCCCGAACGATGGCCTGAGCGAGCACTGTCGCCGTGGTGGTGCCATCGCCGGCGAGATCGTTCGTCTTCTGAGCGACCTCACGCACCATCTGGGCGCCCATGTTCTCGAACTTGTCCTCGAGCTCGATTTCCTTCGCGACAGTGACGCCATCTTTGGTGATGCGCGGAGCACCGAAGCTCTTGTCGAGCACAACATTGCGACCCTTCGGGCCGAGGGTGACTTTCACGGCATTGGCGAGGATGTCCACGCCACGCAGCATACGCTCGCGCGCTTCACCTGAAAATTTTACGTCTTTGGCAGCCATTTCAAATTACTCCGTTGGATTTGATGCGATTTAGGCGATCACGCCCATGATGTCGGACTCCTTCATGATCAGGAGTTCCTCACCGTCGAGCTTGACCTCGGTGCCCGACCACTTGCCGAAAAGCACGCGATTGCCCGGCTTCACGTCGATCGGGATGAGCTTGCCGCTTTCGTCACGGCCTCCCGGGCCGACAGCGATGACTTCGCCTTCCTGCGGCTTCTCTTTGGCGGTGTCGGGAATGATGATGCCGCCTTTGGTCTTCTCTTCGGCGTCGATGCGGCGCACGACAACACGGTCGTGCAATGGGCGAAACTTGGTCTTGGCCATGGGCTCCCTCGTGGCGCTGGCGCGCGTCTAGTGTAACCGAAAGTGTTGATTATTCAGTGGCTTAGCACTCTATAGAAAAGAGTGCCAAACGCTGCCCGGGAAATATTGTTTCCGGACCGAGGAGTCAAGAGAGGGGATAGCTAGATCTGACAATAACAGCCGACCCAAAGCTCTCCTTGCGCTGTCCGTCTTTGCCCTCCAAAGTCTTTCGCGCCCGCCTTGCAAGGAGCCGGAATGATTCCCTTAAATCGCCAAGCACTGT
>DASRAF010000201.1:0-3442 GCA_035638295.1 Pseudolabrys sp. | reverse complement strand
GGCACGGACGCTAGCAACTCGATCACCAACAGCTACGGCCAGACCCATGAGTTGCCGAACCTCTACGTCGCGGGGCCGGGCATCTTTCCGACGGAGGGCGCCTCGAATCCGACCTATACGATCTTCGCTCTGTCGCTGCGCGGCGCCGAGCAAATGGCGGCGAACTGGAGCGCGGTGGCCAGCTGATCCCGAAAAGGAAATTCCTATCATTAACGAGGATCACATGAAAAAATCTCATTACATGTTGGTCCGTCAGTTCCGATCACACGCTTGGCTCGCAACTCAATCTTGGGACCGAACCTCCGTGCCGGCGTTGGTTTGGCTCGGAAAAATCTGGAGGCTTTTAAATTTGACGGTCTTTGGTTTCACGTAAGCTCTTGAATGAGATCGGAACGGCCTCTGGGAATTCTGAATGTGGACTTGCAGTGACTCAAGGAGGGCGACGATGAGAACGACGCAAAAAAATCGACAGAGGGCACCGTGGGAAGACCTGCAGGCGACCGCTGGCAACGGGCTGCTCGACCGCCGCGCGTTTCTGCGCGGCGGCGCCGCTTTTGCCGCGGCCATGACAGGGTATGCATTAGCGAAGCCAGTATCCGCCGAGCCGCTCGCCGACGATCCGTGGAGCAAGGTCCCCGGCGACGCGTCTCCGCCCTACGAGCAGCGGTCGCGGTTCGAGGAGAAAGCGGTCGGCCGCACGCTGGACAACACGAAAGGCGAGCTGCGCACCTCCCGCGCGCGCACTCCGCACCACCTCCTCAACGGCACGATCACGCCGAACGGCTTGCATTTCATCATTGTGCACGCCGGCACCCCGGACATCGACCCGGATCGGCACCTCCTGGTAATTCACGGACTGGTGCAGCGGCCGCTCGTCTTCACGCTCGAGGCGCTGGCGCGTTATCCGATGGTGTCGCGCATGGCGTTCGTCGAATGCGGCGGCAACAGCGCTCCGCTCTTTTCGAACGAGCCGATCCAGGCGAGCGTGCAGGCATTGCACGGCTTGGCCTCTTGTTCCGAATGGACGGGCGTGCTGCTTTCCACCTTGCTCGAGGAAACGGGTGTCGACCCGAAGGCGAAGTGGCTGATCGCTGAAGGCGCGGACGCGCCGGCCTTGAGCCGCAGTGTACCGCTCACCAAGGCGATGGATGACGCGATGGTCGCGCTCTACCAGAACGGCGAGCGGGTCATGCCGGGAAACGGATATCCGATGCGGCTGCTGCTGCCCGGCTGGGAAGGGAACATGAACGTCAAATACCTGCGCCGGCTGAAACTCACCGACCAGCCGGGCATGAGCTTCTACGAGGCAAGGACCTACGCGCAGATTCTGCCCAGCGGCAAAGCGTATCAGTTCTACTTCTTCCAGGAAGTCAAATCGTTCATCACCCATCCATCGCCGGGGCTGGCGATGAAGGGGCAGGGATTCTACGAGATCTCCGGCGTCGCGTATTCGGGAAACGGCCGGATTGCAAAGGTCATGGTTTCGGCCGATGGCGGAAAGACGTGGGCACAAGCGGCGCTGCAGGAGCCGGTGCTCCCAAAGGCCTTTACTCGCTTCCGCGTGCCTTGGCGCTGGGATGGCAGCCCCGCCGTTTTGCAAAGCCGCGCATGGGACGAAGGCGGCAACGTGCAGCCGACCCGCGCCCAGATCGTGGCGCAACGCGGCGAGACCAAGAGTGTCCCGCCCGTAACGGGCTTTCCGAGCCAGCACTTCAACGGCATTACCAGTTGGGCGATCGAGCGCAATGGGGAGGTGAAACATGTTTACGCGTAAGCTGGCGCGCTTTGCCGTTGTGCTCGCGCTCGGCCTCGGCGCCGGCACTGCCTCTGCCGCAGGGCCAAATCTTGGCAAGCCGATCGATCCGGCCGAAATCGCGGCGTGGGACATCAGCATTCTGCCGGACGGCACCGGCCTCCCGCCCGGCAGCGGTACGGCGGCGCAAGGGGCGCCGATCTACGCGCAGAAGTGCTTGATGTGCCACGGCGCCAACGGCAAGGGCGGAAGCGCAGGCGCAGTGGTCGGCGGCGGCCCGCTCACCGGCCCCGGCTCGGCGAAGACCATCGCCAACTTCTGGCCTTATTCGACGACCGTCTTCGATTTTATTCGACGCGCGATGCCATGGCAGCAACCGCGTTCGCTCACCAACGACGAAGTCTACGCGTTGACGGCCTATATTCTCGCGCTCAACAAGCTCATCGGCGAGAACGATGAAATGAACGCCAAGACGCTGCCGAAGGTTAAGATGCCGAACCGCGACGGATTCATCATTCGCTTCCCGGACAAGATCTGAGCGCAACGAGATCCCGACGGCACCGGTGGAACCCTGCGACGTCTTCTTTTTTGAGGGCGTCGTACGATGAGATTTTATTCAATAAAGCCGCACGTAAATATGCGGCGCGCGGTCTACTCAGAACCGGCAATCGACAGGATGACTGCGATGGCAACAGAAAGAAGCCGAGAGCTTTTTTCTTGACAGCCGTTACGGAATTGCCCTATTTTACGCTCCGCTAACTTCGGCTGGGTTTCTCGATCCAGTCACACCTTTGATCCCACACCATCGTTGGGACTAGTTTCCCGGCGGGGCTTTTTTATAAAATAGTTAGAAAAATCTATCGGCACATAAAAAAAAAGTTCCTATCATTCATTCTAGAGAGGAGGTCCGTCATGTCGCTCGATCAAATCACTAGCCGTCGCCGGTTTTTGCAGTTCCTGGCAGCCAGCCCGCTGTTTGCTTATGGAGGTTTTTCGGCCTTCGCCGGTGAAGGCCCGACCGCAGGCACGAAACTTCCCGACCCGATTCAGTGGGCGCCGATGAAAACGGAGGATCTCATCAAGAGCCCCAAGCAAGCGATCAACGTGTTCGATTTTGAGCCGGTCATGCGCCATAACGTGCCGCCTGCACATTTCGGCTACATGGCCTCGGGCGTCGACGACGAGATTACTTTGCGGGCCAATCGCGAAGGCTTTTTGAAATTTCAACTGCGTCCTCGCCGTCTGGTCGATGTCAGCAAGGTCGATATGAGCACCGAAATCCTCGGCGTGAAATACGACACCCCGATCGTCATCGCGCCGGTGGGCGGGCAAAAAGCCTTTTACGTGGGTGGCGAAGTTGATGTCGCCAAGGCGGCGAAGGTGGGAAACCATCTGCAGATTCTCTCCACCGTCACGACCAGCTCGGTGGAAGATGTCACCGCCGCGCGCGGCCAGCCGATCTGGTACCAGCTTTACGCCACCAACAAATGGGAGGTCGCCAAAGCTTTTGTGACGCGCGCGGAAAAAGCCGGGTGCCTCGCCGTCGCCGTGACGGTTGACCGAGTCGGCGGCCGCAATCAGGAGACGTTGGCACGGCTGCAACGCACCGATACGCGCGAATGTTCGGCTTGCCACGACCGCAGCAGCCCTGAGGCTGAACGCAGGCGCCGGCCCATGTACGACGGGGTC
>DASRAF010000200.1:0-4268 GCA_035638295.1 Pseudolabrys sp. | reverse complement strand
TCACAGTTTGATCCCCGACGGTCGCTTTCGGAGCGAAGCGGACATAGCCGATCGTCCGGCTTCGATCTCCGCGGTCGCTGATGACCCCTAGCGGACATGAGCCGGCCGCTTTTGCTGCGACGCACGGCTCCGAACTGCTCTAACATCTGCTGTACTTGGTCCGTGATCCTTGGCCTTGGGGTAAGCCCCATGAGGCGGCGGGACTTCATCGCACTTGTCAGCAGCAGTGTAGCCGGATGGCCGCTCGCCGCGCGGGCGCGGCAGCCGGCGAGGCCGGTTGATAGGCTTCCCGCACACTCGTTCGCGGAAGACTTTCCCCGCCTGTGCGGGTGCGCTTGAGCAGGCCGGCTTTGTCGAAGGCAGGCATATCCGGATCGAATATCGTTGGTCGGATGGGCAAGACGATCGGCTGCCCGCGCTCGCTTCCCGCGCTGGTGTGGTTCGCATCCGTGAGTATTATTCGCCGGACGAGGCTGCTGTGGACGAGGGAGGATCGAATGCGCACGAATTGCTGCAAGGCATTGGTTGCGGTATCGGCGTTGCTGCTATCAGCCGGGATCGCTGGCGCCGCGGAGGTCACGCTAATCAGCGTTGGTGGCGTTAAAGTCGCGCTGGACAAGATCGTCGCCGACTACACGAAAGCGACCAGCAATCAAGTGAAATACACCGTCGGCTCGCCCCTGATCGTTTCCAAGAAACTGGCCGACGGCGAAGCTTTTGATGTCGTCGTGCAGTCGGTCCCCGCCATGGACGATTACGCCAAGCTCGGAGGCGTGAAGGCGGACACGCGGGTCAAGGTCGCGCGCGGCGGCATCGGCATGGCGATGCGCAAGGAAGCGACGCCGCCCGACATTTCCACGCCGGATGCGTTCAAGAACGCGCTGATGCAAGCGACGTCGATTGCCATGACCGATACCGCGATGCCCAACGGCAGCGGCATTCTCACCCACAGCATCTTCACGAATGCCGGCGTGATGGATGCGATCAAACCGAAGATCAAAGTCGTCGGCCTCGATCCCGGCCAGGAGCAGATCGCCAAGGGCGAGATCGAGATCGGCTTCTTCAATATCAGCGAGATTCGTCCGTTCGTGAAATTTGTCGGCGCCGTGCCTGCGCCGCTCCAGCAGTACACCAATTACGATGCTGCGGTGACGACGAAGTCGACAGCGGGGGAGGCTGCCGCAGCTCTAGTCAAGACGATCGCCGCATCGGCGGAGCACTGGAAATCCGCGGGCATGGAGCCGGCGCACTGATTGGGGCGGCCGCCGCTTCATGTGGCCGAGCTGATGCGGCTCGGCGGTTCGCGGGCAAAGCGCGGCACGGTCGCGGCGCTGCTCGCCCGCGCCGACGAGGTGATCGAGTGAATTGCCCCTGACGAGGCACCCAATCGGTAGCTTCTGTTGAAGTCAGTCAAACTAGCCGGATGCATCCATGTTGTTATCAAGGGCTGTTCGTGCGAGCTGGAGCATCGCGGCGGTGCTGCTTGTTGCAACGCTAGGCCGCATCGCCAGAGCGGACAACACTGCGGCAAACGAAGGCGCCTTTCAGCACTTGCGGGCGTTGCAGGACATCGCCTCGGCGAGCGGTGGCAACCGCGCCGCTGGCACGTCCGGCTACGACCGCTCTGCAGAGTATGTGGCGGAGAGGTTGAAGGAGGCAGGCTATGTCGTTCGCCTTGAAGAATTCGAATTCCCCTTTTTCGAGGAGCGCGCGCCTCCAGTGCTTGTCACGCGCACATCTGGCGGGGCGCAGACGCCGGCATCTGCCGATGCAGTTCGCACCTTGGTCAACTCCGGCTCAGGCGACGCAACAGGGCCGCTGCGCTCGGTGAATCTTCGCCTAGATGCGGAGTCACCAATGGCGTCAACTAGCGGGTGCGAAACCGTCGACTTCCAAGATTTCAAGCCCGGCTCTGTGGCGCTGATCCGTCGCGGGACTTGCCCATTCCAAACCAAAGTTGAAAACGCCGTCGCGGCTGGCGCCATCGGCGTTGTCATCATGAATGAGGGCACTGACCGCCGGACGGACGCTTTTTCGGGCACGCTCAGACAACCAGCCGCCATTCCGGTGGTCGGGATTTCATACGAACACGGCCACTCCCTCGACATCGCAGGACGGACAGATGGTGCAACCGTGCGTCTCGCGGTCAACGCCGTGACCGAAAAGCGTCGGAGCCGAAACGTATTGGCCGACACGCCCGCCGGTAGCGATGGTTCCTTAATTGTCGTTGGTGCGCATCTCGACAGCGTGCTGGAGGGACCTGGCATCAACGATAATGGTAGCGGCGCGGCCGCAGTGCTCGAAGCGGCGTTGCGATTGGTGCGGGAGCCGACCCGAGCACGCGGTCGCGTGCGTTTCGCCTTCTGGGGAGCAGAGGAGCAGGGCCTCGTGGGCTCGCGTCAACATGTCGACAGTTTGTCCGAAGATGACCGTCGTCACATCGTGCTCTACATCAATCTCGACATGGTCAGCTCGCCCAACTTCGTGCGCTTCGTTCAGGGCTCTGCTGCGACCGATCATGCCCCGGTTGCCATTGCGCGACGCGAACTCGTCGCTGATTTTCGCCAACATAGCTTGACTGTCGAGGAACACGCCGGAGGTCGATATGGGTCCGACGACATCTCATTTTCCGAGAAAGGCATTCCGACCGTCGGTCTTTACACGGGGGCAAGCGGACTGAAATCGGAGTCCCAGGCCGGCGTGTTCGGCGGCGTCGCAGGTCGCCCTTACGATCCCTGCTACCACCGGGCCTGCGACACGATTGACAATGTCAATCGCGAGGTTTTGGAGCAAAACACCCGCGCACTGCTGCGCGCGCTCGACGCCTTGGTGTCGGAAATACCGTGAAAACATCCGTTGGACGACATTCTCTTGCGGACATCCGGTTGGTGGTTATAGCCGCAACAAACTCCCGTCTCACTGAGCGCTGAATTTTTCTTTGCCGCGAGCGGCGAGGCTGTACTGCTTGCGCCGATTGTCGTTTTTGCCGCCAGCGCGGTGAGCACGGCCGACTTCCTGATGTGGCTATTCGAAGCGTTGGGCGGACTCTAACCGTCGGATTCATTCCGTCCAATTCTTCATCATCACGCGCGTGCCCTGCCGTAGCGTGATTGCCGATCGAACTAGATTTAGGCTGAACAGACATTCATGAATCAAAACAAACATTCATCTCGATAAATGGAGGTTCACATATATGCACTATTTGTAATTAGGAGGGTGATGAGACCGAGATTAAGTTCAGCGATGACGCAAAGTGTTTTTGCCGTCCCCGGTCCCAAGGAGAATATCCATGAGCAAGCTTGCATTCACACTCGCCACCCTAGCGGCTCTGAGCCTGAGCACTGCGGTGTTTGCTCAAACCTCTACCACTGCCTCGACGCCGCAGCGTGTTCAGTCGGCGCAATCGCAAACGCATGTCACGCACCATGTCAAGAAACGACATCATGCAGCCACTAATAAGGTCGCAACCGGACATGAGCGCGGTCTACATCGGCATTATGGCTCCAAGAACAAAAAGGTCGTCACCAAACACACGCCTGCCGCTAAGGCAGTTAAGACAAAAGTCGCTTCTTGAAACTCGCTCTCGCGACTCGCAAATGGCCCCAACACAAGGGGCCATTTTTTTGATTTTTAATTGCGGACGCAGCGCCGATGGGACCTGGGCGGCGAAGCCGAGATGGTCTGGTGGCGGCTTCACGCGCGTTGTCGTGGAGCTCGCCGATCTACGCGGCCATCCCGCCCGCGCGATAGCACGTCAGCACAAAATCGCGGTGGAGAGATGGCTAAAGGGGAATAAAGCGGCCGCGCCATCAATCTCACAATTGACCGCTGGATACGGCCGTCCCACGCGTGCGGGCGCGCGCGAGGGCCGATGCGCCTGCGGCGATGATGGGGAGCATCTCCAATCCACCTCGGCCTTAACGCTCGACCGCCGCCGCGATCTTTCTGAATTGAGATTCTCGGCCTGAATGTCGAGAATGAGTCCCTGACCGCATTCAATCCCGCTCTTTGAAAGGCGGTGTCGAAATGGCCTATAAGCCGATCGAGTCCTACGGCGTCATCGGCGACCTGCATACGATCGCGCTGGTGAGCATGGACGGTTCGATCGACTGGTGTTGCCTTCCGCAGTTCGACTCGCCAAGCATCTTCGCCGCGATTCTCGATGAGCGCAAAGGAGGCTTCTTCAAGATCGCGAGCCTCTACGAGGCCCAGCACAAGCAGATGTACCTGCCCGACAGCAACGTGCTGTTGACGCGCTTTCTTAGCCC
>DASRAF010000199.1:0-23686 GCA_035638295.1 Pseudolabrys sp. | reverse complement strand
GTCCATAGTCGTCAATGATCTGCACCCCGTTCCATTCGCCGACACGGGTAAAGCGTCGCCTGACACCTCCGAAGTTGGCCAGTGCGCCACGGATCGACTCGTCACCAATCCCCAGCGAACGCGCCACGGTGACGGCTGCCGTCGCATTCAGCGCGTTGTGTTGGCCCGGCATAGGCAATGCCAGTTTGTCGATCGTGTGCGAGACCTTGCCGACGCGATCATGGAAAAGGACGGAGAAACGCGATTGTCCATTGAGATGATCGAGATCGACCAAGCGCACATCGGCCTGCGGATTCTCGCCATAAGTGAGAATGCGCCGGTCTTCCAGCTTGCCGACCAGGCTCTGCACCACGGGGTGATCGGTGCACATGACCGCAAATCCGTAAAACGGGACATTCTCGACGAAGGCACGAAACGAATCCTGTACGGCTTCGAATGTCTGGAAATGGTCAAGGTGCTCTGGATCGATATTGGTGACGATGGCGACATCGGCTGGCAATTTCAGAAACGTCCCATCGGATTCATCGGCTTCGACAACCATCCACTCTCCGCCCCCAAGGCGGGCATTGGTGCCGTACGCATTGATGATCCCACCATTGATTACCGTCGGGTCGAGGCCGCCGGCGTCAAGCAGCGATGCAACAAGAGATGTCGTTGTTGTCTTGCCATGCGTGCCCGCAATCGCGACGCAGCTTTTTAACCGCATCAGCTCCGCGAGCATCTCGGCGCGGCGGACCACCGGCAGGCGCTTCGCGCGCGCGGCGATGAGCTCAGGGTTGTCGCGTTTGATTGCGGACGAGACGACGATCACATCGGCGCCGTTTATGTTTTCCACCTTGTGACCGATGACCACCTTGACGCCTTTGTCGCGCAGGCGTTTGACGTTGGCGCTATCCGCAACGTCGGAGCCCGTGACGCTGTATCCGAGATTGGACAGCACTTCGGCGATGCCGCTCATGCCGATGCCGCCGATGCCCACGAAATGCACAGGACCGATGTCGCGCGGCAGCTTCATAAGGTCGCCCTTACCCCCTCGCTACGCGCTGGCGCGCGCCGTGGCCATGTCTGCAGGAGACGCAAGGCCGAAACAAGGCCGTCCACGAAAGTAATGGTTAATTCCGAGCGACCTTCAACACAAGGTCGGCCAGCCTCTCGGCCGCGGCCGTGGTGCCCGCTCCTTTAGCCGCGGCTGCCATGCGGGCAAGCCGTGTGGGCTCGCTCAGGAGCGCCGTGATTTCCAGGGCCAGTCTTTCGGGCGTGAAGTCGCGCTGTTCAATCCGGATTGCGCCACCGGTTTCGGCGAGAACGCCCGCGTTTTCGAACTGATCCTGATCAAGCGCATGCGGCAGAGGTACCAGAACGGCCGGACGGCCAATGGCGGACAGTTCAGCAACTGTCGAGGCACCGGAGCGAGAGATGACCAATTGCGCCGCCGCCATACGCGCCGGCAGGTCGGAAAAAAACGGAGCAATCTCGACCTCGACACCAAGTTCGCCATAGGCAGAGCGAACGGCATCGGCGTCTTCCGCCCGTGCCTGCTGCACGACAGATAGTCGTCTGCGGAGATCGGCGCTCAAGCGTCCGATCGCCGGCGGCACAATTTCAGCCATCACACGCGCGCCCTGACTGCCACCAAAGACGAGCAAATTCTGTTTTGGATTCGATACGGCGTAGCTGGTCCCAGCGACAGCGATGACCTGTGGACGCACTGGATTGCCGGTGAACGTTATCTTGCTTTGCCAGTCCGGATTGAGATTTTTGAGGACGCGGAATCCGGTGGCAATCGCGGTAACACGCGGCGCCAGGAATCTGTTGGCGCGTCCCATAACGCTGTTCTGCTCGTGCAGAATAGTCGGCACCCCGTACAAGCTTGCCGCGAGAAGCGGTGGCACGGTCGGATATCCGCCAAAGCCGACGACCACGCTCGGCCTGATACGACGGACCAGCGACCAGGCTTTGGCGGTGCCGACAGCCAGCAACGTCGCTGTCCGCACCAACGACAGCGGATGGCGGCCTCGCACGGTGGCGCTCGGAACTACATGCACCGTGCGCGAAGGAAATTTGAAATGTGCCGCCCGATGGTCAGTGGCTAGGTCTATCGTTACGTCTCGCTTGTGAAGCGCGTCCGCCAGCGCTTCGGCCGGAAAGAGATGACCTCCGGTGCCGCCGGCCGCGAGCAGAACGAGCGGCGCACCGCTCGCACCCATCAGGTCCGGCTCCCGGCCATCGCCGGTTCGGGCCAAGTCATCGCCGCCCGTGGCTGCTCTCGTGTCAACGCCAGCAACATCCCCATTCCATAAGCAACCGACAGCATCGAAGACCCACCATAGGATATGAACGGCAGAGTCATGCCCTTGGCAGGCATCAGATGCAAGTTGACGGCCATGTTGATCGCCGACTGCGTGGCAAACAGGATGGTCAGTCCGGCGGCGGCAAAACGAGCAAATGGATCATCGTTACGCATCGCGCGAATAAGCATGCGAATGACAACGAAGGCAAACAGCGCTACCAGGGCGAGGCATAGCACCACCCCGAATTCCTCGGCCGCAACCGCGAACACGAAGTCGGTATGACTCTCCGGTAGAATGCGCTTCACGGTACCCTCGCCGGGGCCTTTGCCGAACCAGCCGCCACGCATGAAGCTTTCGGTGGCGATATCGATGTTGAAGGTATCGCCCGAGGCCGGATCGAGGAAGCGCTGAATGCGCCGCGCCACATGTGGCACCGTGTAATACGCGCTCAGCAGACCGATCCCGGCGAGTCCGGCAATCCCTGCTACCCAAACAAGCCGCATCCCGGCCATGAAGAACAGCGCGCTCCAGACCACCGCGATCAGCATCGTTTGTCCGAAATCCGGTTGCACGACGAGCAAAGCGATCACCGTCAGCAGAAGCAAAAGTGAAAATGTGTTTGCCGGCATGTCGGGTCGTTTTGCGGATTCACCGAACAGCCAAGAGACGATGATCACAAAGGCGGGCTTTAGGAATTCGGACGGCTGGATGTTGACGCCAAGCAGGACAAGCCAGCGCCGCGCACCCTTGATCTCGGGTCCGAAATACGGTGTCGCGGCCACCATGACGAGGCTCACAAAGAAGATCATCAGCGATAGGCGGCGAATCTGGCGTGGGCTGAGAAAGGACACACTGAGCATCACCGCGATCGCCGGCAGCACATAGATAATGTGTCGGTTGACGAAAAAGAACGGATCAAGACCCAGGCGGGCTGCGACCGGCGGGCTCGCGGCCAGGGAAAGCACAATCCCGGCAAGCATCAGCGCGCCGATCGCCGCAAGCGTGAGCCGGTCGACCGTCCACCACCATTCACCAAAGGGTGTGCGTTGCGCGCGTGAAATCATCCCGCTTCCCGTCGCCGCTCAAGCTGACGCTTCGCGGTTTAGGAAGCATTAACGGTGCGCATCGCCCTCGCTCAAATCGGGGTGACGCCCAGTCCCAACACGATGTTCGTGAAGGCTTTGCCGCGCACTTCGAAATTTGGGTACTGGTCGAATGAGGCGCAGGCCGGCGACAATAGTACCACCGGCTCTTTGAGACCCGATTCCTGCGCATCGCGTGCCGCTGCTTCGATGGCCGCTGACAGGATTCGATTGATTTCGTAAGGCACGCGTCCGTCCAGCGTCTGGGCGAATTCGTTCGCGGCCTCTCCGATCAGGTAGGCCTTGCGGATCCGTGGAAAGAACTCGGTCAGGCTATCGATTCCGCCGGTTTTCGGCTTTCCGCCCGCGATCCAGAAAATGTCCTCGAAGCTCGCCAATGCTTTGGCCGCTGAGTCGGCATTGGTCGCCTTCGAATCGTTGACGAACAGAACCTGGCCCTTGCGTCCGACCTGTTCCATCCGGTGGGCAAGGCCGGGGAATCCTTTGAGACCTTTTTGAATCGTGGTGGCATCAATGCCGAGCGCTGTGCAAGCCGCGACCGCACAAGCCGCGTTTTGGGCATTGTGCACCCCGCGCAGCGATCCGATCCCTGCAAGATCTGCCACGACCACCGCATTGCCGCCTTTCGCCCGCAAGATGCGACTTCCCTCCGCGTAATAGCCGTCTGCCAGCGACGTCACGACGGAAACACGCACGACATTTTTTCCGGCGCGCTGGATTTGATCGGCTGCAGCGAGCGTAAAGCCGTCATCGATATCGATCACGGCCGTACCACCCGTTTCCACGTTTGCTGGAAGGCGCTCTTTGATGGCCGCGTAATTTTCGATAGTTCCGTGACGGTCGATATGATCTTCGGTCACGTTAAGAAGTACGCCCACGGTCGGCCTGAGAGAAGGCGCCAGATCGATTTGGTATGAAGAGACTTCGAGCACGTAAGCACGATCTGGTCCGAACAACTGAAGAGCGAGGACTGGCACACCGATGTTTCCTCCCATCTGTGCATCGCGTCCGGCACTGTTAAGCAGGTGGGCAATGAGCGCGGTGGTCGTCGATTTTCCGTTGGTGCCCGTGATTGCAATCAACGGGCACCGGCGACCCGATTTGGCGCGCTCGCGGCAGAACAACTCGATGTCGCCGATGACCTCCACGTTTCCATTGCGGGCAAGGGTCACTGTCCAATGTGGCTGAGGGTGGGTCAGCGGCACTCCGGGAGCCAGCACCAGAGCGGCGACGCCTGCCCAGTCAATCGCATGAAGGTCTTGCGTCTTCAGCCCGGCTGCCTGCGCATCGGAAATTTTCCTCTGGTCGTCGTCGAAAGCGACAACGTCAGCGCCGCCTTCTTTCATCGCGCGCGCCGCGAGCAGACCCGAACTGCCGAGGCCAAAAACCGCGACCCGCTTCCCAGCGAACGTGGTGACCGGAATCAAGGCTCATCTCAACTTGAGTGTCGCGAGCCCGGCAAGTGCCAGCACAACGGCGACAATCCAGAAGCGGATCACGATCTGCGACTCGGTCCAACCAAGCTGCTCGTAGTGGTGGTGGATCGGCGCCATCTTGAATACACGCTTACCGAACACCCTGTACGAGACAACCTGGACGATGACTGAAACCGCTTCGAGCACGAACAGGCCGCCGACAATCGCAAGTACGATCTCGTGTTTGATCGCGACAGCGACAGCACCGAGCAACCCGCCGAGCGCAAGCGACCCGGTGTCGCCCATGAAGATCGATGCTGGTGGGGCGTTGAACCAGAGAAATCCGAGACTTGCACCGATCACTGCACCGCACAGCACCGCCAGTTCGCCGGTGCCGGCGACATAGTGGATCTGCAGATATTCCGCGAACACGGCATTTCCCGCGAGATACGAAATGAAACCGAAGCTCGCCGCCGCTATCATCACTGGCACAATCGCAAGGCCATCGAGGCCGTCAGTGAGATTGACTGCATTGCCGGCAGCGACGATCACGAAGGCGCCAAGCAGCACGAATGCCCATCCGAGATTGAAAACGAGTTCTTTGAAGAACGGAAACACGAGCGAGGTCGCGATCGTCCCGCGGCCGAGCTGCGCAAGCGCCGTGCAGGCGGCGACCGCGATGATCGTTTCAATGATCAAACGCGTCCTGCCGGCAAAACCCGCGTGCGTTTGCTTGGTGATCTTGAGATAGTCGTCGTAGAAGCCGATCATCCCGAACGAGAGCGTCACGCCCAGCACCACCCACACGTACGGATTTTTCGGATTCGCCCACAGCAGGGTCGACACCAGCAGGCCGGAGAGGATCATCAGGCCGCCCATGGTGGGCGTGCCCTTCTTGGTGACCAGATGGGATTGCGGACCATCACTGCGAATCGGCTGGCCCTTGCCCTGCCTGAGCCGGAGCAGATCGATAATCGGTCCGCCAAACAGGAATACGAAGACGAGCCCCGTGACAATCGCACCACCGGTGCGAAATGTGATGTATCGAAATACGTTAAAGAAAGAGATTTTATCGGACAGTTCGGTCAGCCAGTAGAACATTGAGTCGAACCCTCGGTATTCGCCCTGCGCTGGCGCCTAAGCGTGCGCAGTCTGCCTGGGAAACTTCCGCTCCAACGCGCTAACAATTGGCCCCATTTTCGAACCGAGGGAGCCTTTCACCATGACCGCGTCGCCGGCCCGGATGGCGTCCAGCACGGTTGTCTCAAGCCCCGCCGCAGTCTCGGCATAGCCGCCCCGGACCCGCGAGGGAAGGGCCTCCCACAACGCTCGCATGAGTGGTCCAGAACAATAGACAAGATCGATCCCCGCTGTCTCGACAGCCTCCGAGATCGCGCGATGCAATTGGGCGCCCATTGGTCCGAGTTCCAGCATGTCACCAAGCACCGCAATGCGCCGGCCACGATCTCCCACTTTTGCCTGACCGAGCAGTGCAATCGCGGCCCGCATTGAGGCGGGGTTGGCATTGTAACTTTCGTCAATCAGCAGGACGGCTCCGCCGGGCACTGTCAGCAGAGTTCGTGTTCCGCGTCCGCTTGCGGGCTTGAGATTGTTGAGAGCAAGCGCGGCCAGCGCGAGATCGGCCCCGACAAGCGAAGTCGCGGCCAGCACGGCAAGAGAATTGAGCACAAGATGGCGTCCCGGCGCACCCAAACGGTAAGTGACGGCCTGCCCCAGTATGCGAGCTTCTATCGTCGAAGAATCGGCCTGCAGCGATGCGCGGAGCAACTGTGCGTCAGCACCTTCGTGCGCACCAAAGGAAACGATTCGTCCGACACCGGCTGCCTTCGCCGCGGCAGCCAATCGCTCATACTGGCCATTGTCGCGATTGAGAACAGCGGCGCCGCCTTTCTCGACGCCCGCGAAAATTTCCGCTTTGGCGTCGGCAATCTTCTCCAGCGAGCCGAAGTATTCAAGGTGGACCGGTTCGATGGTTGTAATGATAGCGACCTGCGGACGCACGAGCTTGGTCAGCGGCGTGATTTCGCCCGCATGGTTCATGCCAATCTCGAACACCGCGTACTTTACGCTTTCCGAGCAACGCGCAAGTGACAGCGGGACGCCCCAGTGATTGTTGTAGGACGAAACTGAAGCGTGAGTTTCGCCATTCGCCGAAAGCGCGAGCCGCAGTGCATCTTTTGTGCCCGTTTTGCCAACCGAGCCGGTCACAGCGACGACGTGTGCGTGGAGGCGGGCGCGAGCGGCACGCGCAAGCTCGCGCAGGCCCTCAAGCACATCGGGAACGATCAAAAGCGGCGCGCCGGAAAAGCGTTGTTCCTGACTGCGCGCCACCACAGCAAGGCTGGCGCCGGCCTTCAACGCGCCGTCTACGAATTCGTGCCCATCCCGGTTCTCGCCATGAATAGCAAAAAACGCATCACCTTTCGTCAACGTACGGCTGTCGATTGAAATACCGGCAACGTTCGGCGGCAAAGAACCCGAGCGGTTGGCACGCATCGCCGCCGCCATGGCATCGAGAGACCAGAGGGCACTCATACCACTTTGCCCTTCAGGGCTGCCGCGACCGCTTCATGGTCCGAAAATGGCACGATGCGATCGCCGATGATCTGCCCCACTTCATGACCCTTGCCCGCGATCAGTAGCACGTCACCGGTCGCTAGTGCCGCAATGGTTTTCTTAATGGCCTCAGCGCGGTCGCCAATTTCCACGGCGCCAGGAGCTTCCGCGAGAATGGCAGCCCGTATTGCGGCCGGGCTTTCACTGCGCGGATTGTCATCGGTCACGATAACCCGGTCCGCATTCTCCGACGCAATCCGTCCCATGATAGGGCGCTTTCCTGTGTCGCGGTCCCCGCCGGCGCCGAAGACGACGACCAGTTTCCCGCGTGCATAGGGACGCAAGCTTTCAAGCGCTTTCTTGAGTGCGTCGGGCTTGTGCGCATAGTCGATGAATATCGGTGCGCCGTTGTGAGTGCCGGCAAGCTCGAGCCTGCCCTTGGCGCCCACGAGTTTTTCCATTGCCGCAAATGCTCGCGCGGGCTCAGCACCGGTTGCGATCGCCAATCCCGCCGCAATTCCGGCATTCTGCACCTGGAACGCGCCGACAAGCGGCAAGCGCACTTTGTACGTGTGCCCCTCATGCATAATCGTGATGATCTGATTGAAGCCATCGATCGTCGCACCGACAAACTTGATGTCGGCCCCCTGCTCTCCGACGGCGATGATTTTCAGGTCACGCTTTTTCGCTGCTTCAGCGACCCGGTGCGCATAGCAATCGTCGACGCCGATAACGGCCGTGCCACCCGGCACAATCAAATCCTCGAACAGACGAAGCTTGGCGGCGAGATAGACTTCGATGCTGGGGTGGTAGTCGAGGTGATCTCGCGACAGGTTTGTAAATCCGCCGGCCGCGATGCACACCCCGTCGAGGCGATGCTGGTCAAGACCGTGCGAAGACGCTTCGAGTGCGAGATGTGTGACACCTTCTTCTGCCAGCTGATCGAGCGTTTTGTGGAGTTCAACCGGATCGGGTGTGGTCAAGGATCCGTAGCGTTCGCCCGCCGGCGAAATCACCCCGACCGTGCCGATGCTCGCTGCGCGGTAACCCAGTTCGTTCCATATCTGACGGGTGAAAGCGGCAACCGATGTTTTCCCGCTGGTGCCCGTAACCGCGGCAATGGTCGCTGGCTGCCGCGGAAAGATTTTCGCCGAAGCGAGGGCAAGCAGACGTCGTGGATTGGCAGCACGAATAAACGCCATGGCGTCAGGCAATGTGTCCGGGCGCTGCTCGGCTATGACGGCCACGGCCCCATCGCTTGCAGCTTGTTTTACGAAACGCGCGCCGTCGGTTCTGTTACCCGCAATCGCGACGAACAGGAAACCCGGTTTTACCTTGCGGCTGTCGGAAGTGACACCGACAACCTCGATTCCATCAAGCCGCGAATCGGCCGCTGCCTCCGGCAGAAGATCGCGCAGCTTCACCGCGTTTCCTTCGCGCTCACCAGCAGCATCTGATCGGCCTTGGGTAAATCGAAGCGCGGCGTCATGTCGAGCAGCGGTGCGACGCGTTCGATCACGCGCGCGCCGACAGGCACGGCGTTCCAACCCGAAGTGCTGAAGCCATGGGTCTCCGGCAGACCCTGCGGTTCGTCAAGCATGATCAACAACAGATAGCGCGGCTTGTCAGCCGGCAATATGGCGGTGAAACTGGTCAAGACTTTGGTCTTTGAGTAACGGCCCCCCACCACTTTCTCCGAAGTGCCCGTTTTACCGCCGACATAGTAACCTTGGACATTGGCGCGCGTCGCGGTGCCTTTTTCCACATTGAGGCGCATCAGATAACGCATTTTGTCGGCCGTTTCCGGCTTGATGACGCGCTTCGCAAGGCCGTCAGCCTCGGCCGAGCTGCGCTTGAGGAACGTCGGCGGAATCATCTTGCCGCCGTTGACCAGCGCCGAAATGCCCATCACCGCCTGCAGCGGGGCGACCGAGAGACCGTGTCCGAATGCGATCGTCACTGTGTTGAGTTCGCCCCAATGTTTGGGAACCAACGGCTCGGCACTTTCGGGCAGCTCCGTGCGCAATCGATCAAGTTGCCCCAATTTTTTCAGGAAGGCTTTGTGGTAGTCGACGCCAAGCGAGAGCGCCATGCGCGCGGTGCCGATATTGGACGAGTACGTGAAAATTTCAGGGACCGACAGCACGCGCTTCTGCGCATGATAGTCGTTGATTTCAAATTTGCCGTAACGCAAGGGCAATCGCGCGTCGAAAGTTGACGACAAGGAAATACGGCCGCTGTCCAGCGCCATTGCCAGCGTCAGGGCCTTGAAAGTCGAACCCATCTCGTAGACGCCGGTGGTTAGTCGATTCAGCCGGTTTGGATCGTTCGCTTCTCGCGGATTGTTCGGGTCGAAGTCCGGCTCGGACACCATCGCGATGATTTCAGCGGTGTTGACGTCGGTGATTATTCCAGCCGATGCCTTGGCTTTATATTTTTCACGCGCCACGATCAGTTCGTTGCGCAGCGCGTATTGTATGCGAAGATCGACCGCAAGATTGACTGGCCGCTGCAGCTGATCGGTGGCAAGACCTGCCATGTGCAAAGCGGCGAGGCCCTGCCCATCCAGCCATTTTTCAATGCCGGCGATGCCCTGGTTGTCGATGTTCACATGGCCGATTTCATGTGAGACCACCGGCCCGTTGGGATAGACACGCTTGTTCTCGGTCAGGAAGCCAACGCCGGGAATACCGAGACGATGGATCTCCTGCTGCTGGCTGGGTGTAATTTCGCGCTTGAGCCAGACAAAGCCACGTTTAGATGAAAGGCGCTCGCGCACTTCGCTAGCGTCGAGATCCGGCAGGACCGCGGTCAGCAATTCAACCGCTTCGTCGACATCGATAATCTTGCGCGGTTCGGCGAACAGCGACGGCGTCTTCACATCGGTCGCGAGAATTTCGCCGTTGCGGTCGAGGATATCGGGGCGCGCGGTGGCGACCGCATCCTGCGCCATGCTGCGACGGCCACCATGACCTTCGGTTCCCGCTGCAAACATCACGAGACGCACGGCGATCACCGAGAAGATGGCGGCGAACGCGACGATGGCGAGGCCAAGCCGCGCTTTCGCCTTTACGTTGCGGTCGACACCTTGTCCGTAAAGCAACGAGCGCAGAACGCGCTGCCAGCGATTTTCGGTTTGTTTGCTCGATCCCTGCACGATGTCACTGCCGCGCGGACGGCAGCACGCTGCCGGTTATCTCGGGGGCGGGTGAAAGCATCGCGCCGATCGGATCCTTGCCGGCTGGCCGTTCGGCAGCTGGCGGTCTGTCGGGCAGGCTCTCCAGTTTGTCGAACTGAGCCGGCTTAACGGGCTGCAGCGCCAGATGGCGGTCAGCGAGCCCCTGAATACGACCGGGCGTGTCGAGCCTCGCCCATTCGGCGCGAAGAACCGCGATGGCGTTGCGTTCGCGGCGTAACTCGCTGCGCAATTTGGCGACGCGTTCGGCCTGCAGGGTCGAATCGAACTTGATTTTGTAGACGAAAGACGCCGCGAGGATCAGTGCAGCAATGACGAGAATGTTGACCAGACGCATCGTCAGCGCCCCCCAACAACAACGTCGGCGACCGCTGGGAGGTCCGGCAACAGGTTCGACGGCGCGTCCGCGCGTGCCGGCGCAACGGTTCGTTCGGCGGCGCGCAGCTTGGCGGAGCGGGCGCGCGGGTTGTTCACGATTTCCTCGTCATCTGCCGCGATCGGCCGCTTGGTCAGCGTGCGAAACGTCGGCGCAGGACGATCAAGCTCGGGCGCGTGACGGGAGCCACCGCGGCTCCCGGTACGATCGACAAGGAATGTTTTGACGATGCGGTCTTCGAGCGAATGAAAGGAAACGACCACCAGTCGCCCGCCCGGTTTGATGACGCGTTCGGCTGCGCGTAGTGCAGTCGCCAATTCGTCAAGTTCATTGTTGACGAAGATGCGCAGGGCCTGAAACGTGCGCGTTGCCGGATGGATGTCGTTCGCACGCGAGCGTACAACTGACGCAACGGTGTCCGCGAGCTTGCGCGTGGTTTCAAACGGAGCTTCGGCGCGCGTTTTGACGATGGCGCGCGCAACAGACCGCGAATGCCGCTCTTCCCCCAGAATGAAGATGATATTGGCTAGATCACGCTCGCTGGCCTTGTTGACAACATCGGCCGCGCTTGGGCCGTCACCACCCATGCGCATGTCGAGGGGGCCATCAAGGCGGAATGAGAACCCGCGGCGGGCGCTGTCGAGTTGCATCGACGAAACGCCAAGATCGAGCGCTACACCGTCGACGGTCGCGAACCCGGCGTCGCGCGCAATCGCATCGAGATTTGAAAATCGATCTTCGATCAGCGTCAGGTGGCCTCCGGCCTGATCGACCAGGTCTGCGCCGAGCGCGATGGCGGTCTGATCGCGATCGATGCCGATCACGCTGCAATCGGCCGCTGCGAGTATCGCGCGGGTATAGCCCCCCGCTCCGAACGTGCCATCGACGTAGACGCCGCCTTGTTTGGGCTGGAGCAGCTCGACCGCGGGACGGCCGAGCACAGGAATGTGGAGAGCTGGTCCGCCAGCGACAGCAGAGCCGCCGCTGCCCACCATCATTCCCGTGCTCCGGGCGCATCGCGCGCCGCCGATCGGGACCCCAGTTCGCCCTTGAGCGCGCGCACCTTTTGGGTGGCCTCCGCGAGCTCGTTTTGGAAACGGCTGGGTTCCCAGATCTGAAACTTGTGGCCGAGACCGACGAACGCCACTGTCTCGGTAATGCCCGCGTGACGCTTCAGGTTCTCGCTCAGCACCACACGCCCCTCGCCGTCGATCTTCAGCGTCTCGCTGGTCCCATACAGCGCGAGAGCAAACTGTTCGCGCTGGTCGGAGAATGGTGCGTAGCGCCCGATCAAAGCCTCGATCTCCGCCATCAGCGCGCTCCCCCCTGCGTCGATCGCCGGGCGATCCAGTGCCGGGTAGCAATAAAGGCCCTCGAAGCCGCCGCGACCGAGAACCGAGCGATACGAACCAGGGATCGAGACGCGCCCTTTGGAGTCGAGCCGCAATGTGAAATTCGACACAAAGCGGTCCACACCCCGTACTCCTCACCGACCGGACGCATTCGGGGGCACTGGCACGTGACAAATGACCTGCATTTCCGTGCAGGCCGACACTCGACAACGCACTGTCCCGATTTGGGGAATTGTGGGATATCATGGGATTAGATGGCCGTCAATTAATTGGGCCCAAATCCTCCCGGAGCATGGTCTTGAGGCGGATCAACGCCATTAGCGGCGGTTAAACTTAAAGAAGCGTTGCCGAATTCGGGCCGCCGCCGGTTAGGGGTCATGCAATGTGGGTTGGGCTCTTCAGCGACATTCACGCGAACCGTGAAGCGCTCGAGGCGACTCTCGCGCATGCAGGACGTGCCGGCATAAGCCGCTTCATTTTTCTCGGGGATTATGTCGGCTACGGCGCTGACCCCGGTTTTGCCGTCGACACCGTCATGCGTGAAGTCGAGGGTGGCGCGGTCGCCCTACTCGGCAACCATGACGATGCTATCGCAAGCGGCACGAGTGGCATGAACGCAGTTGCCGCAGACGCACTCGATTGGACACGGCTTCAACTCAACAGCACGCAGCGCGAATTCCTCGCCCAATTGCCGCTGACCTTCGAAGACGACCAACGGCTGTTCGTGCACGCCAGCGCGCACGCGCCGATACGTTGGGAGTATATCACCAGCGTCGAGAGCGCATCCCGGAGCCTCCTGGCCACACGTGCGCAGGCGACGTTCTGTGGCCACGTCCATGTTCCGGCCCTCTTTCATCTTTCACCCACCGGGAAAATTGCTGGTTTCGAACCGGTGCAGTCCGTGGAGATCCCTCTGCTTTCGCCCCGTCGCTGGGTCGCCGTGCTCGGTTCGGTCGGACAACCACGCGATTACAATCCCGCCGCGTGCTTCGGCGCCCTCGACGTTGAGCGAAACGTGCTGGTTTATGTCCGCGTGCCGTATGACAACGAGACGGCGGCGCGCAAAGTGCGCGACGCGGGGTTGCCGGAACTTCTCAGCCACCGACTCATCGAGGGGGCCTGAGACGTGAACCAACGCGCACTTGAAGCCGGTCAGACCATCGACGGTTTCCGCCTGCTCGAACGACTCCCGGCTGGCGGGATGGCGAGTTTCTGGCGCGTCGCGCGAGACGGCGACGACCGGCCGATGCTGATGAAGATCCCGCTGTTAAGACCCGGCGAAGATCCTCTGACGATCATCGGCTACGAAGTCGAGCAAATGGTGCTCCCATGTCTCACAGGCCCGCACGTACCACGCTTCATCGCCGCCGGTGATTTCGAGCGGCCTTACATCGTAATGGAATTTGTTTCCGGGCTCTCGCTGGAATCATTGCTGGAAAAAGCACCATTGCCTGTGGACGAGGTCGCTGCGATCGGCGTGAAGATCGCGTTCGCGTTGCACGACATTCATCAACAGCACGTGATTCATCTTGATTTGAAGCCCAGTAACGCGATCCTGCGCGGCGACGATGCAGTCCTGATTGATTTCGGCCTTTCTCGCCACGACCAATTGCCGGATCTGGTGCAAGAGGAGGCAGAAGGTCCAGCCGGAAGTGGCGCCTATATCTCACCGGAACAGGTGCTGGGCAACCGCAGCGATCCGCGTAGCGACTTGTTTGCCCTCGGCGTAGTCGTTTACCAGCTGGCCACCGGTGCGACCCCGTTCGGCGAACCGGAATTGGTGGAAAACTGGCGGCGTCGGCTATGGCGCGATCCGATTCCGCCCCGCGCGCGCAATGCCGACGTCCCTCCTTGGTTGCAGGAGATCATTCTGCACTGCCTGGAAGTCGATCCGGATAAACGCTACGCAACCGCAGCGCAAATCGCGTTCGACCTGCAGCATCCGGACCAGGTCATGCTGACGGAACGGTCCGCACGCACACGACGCGATGGCCCGCTCACCGTTGTCTGGCGCCGGCTTCGCATGTCGCACAATCAGCAACCTCAGCGACGCCGCGCTCTTGCAAGTCATCTCTCAACGGCGCCAATTGTGCTGGCCGCCATCGACCTCGAGCCGGGGCATGAGCGATTGAGCCAAGCCATCGCACTGGCGGTGAGACGGGTCCTCATGGCGGAACCAAGTGCCCGCCTTGCCTGCGTCAATGTGCTGAAAATTGCCCGTCTTGCGTTGGATGAAACTGAGGACGCGCAGGGACGCAATCCGCATCTGGGCCGGCTCGTAGAACTCAAGCATTGGGCGCGCGAAATTCCGATGCCGCCTGAGCGCATCACCTACCACGTTCTCGAATCGACAGATCCTGCGAGCCAACTGATTGACTACGCTCGCCACAACCGGGTCGATCACATCGTGATGGGCTCCAGCGGAAGTACGATGTTGCGTCGCCACATCGGCAGCGTGTCCGCCCGTGTCGTTGCTGAAGCGCCTTGCACTGTCACTGTCGCTCGCCCCGCGCTCGATAGAGAGATCTAATTCGTAAGCACTCCTTTTGGGAACACGCGACGATCAGGTTCCGCTCTTGAAAACAAGTGCACTGTTCCGAATAGGGGAACGGCGATCCATGCCGCGCGTTGTCGTCACGGAACATATTCGTGATCTCGTGAAAATCATTTGTGTGAGAAGGAGGAGACGAAAATGCTGAAGAAATTGTTGTTGTCCACCGCGCTCAGCGCTGCTGTCGCAACGGGCGCATGGGCACAGTCGAGTTCAACTGACTCATCCAAGCCAGAACCGGCGGCCCAGGCGCAGCCGGCGACCAAAGACTCTTCAGGCAAGATGAACTTCGTGTCGTCGCAGAAGCCTGACCAATGGCTTGCGTCGAAATTCAAGGGCACGGATGTCCTTGGATCCGACAACCAGAAGATCGGCGACGTCAGCGACATTCTTTTCGACAAGACCGGAAAGATCGAAGCCTTTGTCATCAGCGTCGGGGGCTTCCTCGGCGTCGGCTCCAAAGAGGTGGCGTTAGCGCCAAGTTCTTTCGACGTCGTACCGGGCGATAACGGCTCGTCCCCGAAGCTCAAGGTCGCGGCGACCAAGGACCAGCTCAAGGACGCGCAGAATTTCGCGCGCTATGAGGCTCCGCGTCCGACCAGCACGACCGGCTCCGGCACGACGACCGGTGGCGGAATGAAGCCTTCCGGGGGCTCATCACCAAAGTAGTCGTTAGTCGTTGATAGAGCTTAGACGAATGCAGCCGCGGTCTGGGCAACCGGACCGCGGACGCATTTCGCAAGCCTTGCTTTTTTGACGGGGCGGTGAATGATGCCCGCCCGTTATCAACGCACCGGTCATATCCGGCCCATGTCTGCTTTTTCGCCGGATTCATTCATCGTTGCCGACGTCGCGTCGTCACCAAACTTCGACGAACGCAAGGATGGCCGACGGCCGGACATGATCCTGCTGCACTATACCGGCATGCAAAGCGGCGATGCGGCGCTGAAGGCGTTGACCACCGCAGCAAGCAATGTGTCCGCGCACTACGTCGTTTTCGAAGACGGCCGCATCGTCCAGTGCGTGCCGGAAGCACGCCGCGCCTGGCACGCCGGTGCATCGTCCTGGGCCGGAGAGACCGATATCAATTCGTGCTCAATTGGCATCGAGATGGTGAACCCGGGCCATGAATTCGGCTATCCGGATTTCCCGCTGCGCCAGACTGCAGCTGTCATTTCGCTTTGCAAGTCGATCATTACCCGTCGCGGTCCGATCAGCGGCGACCGTATTCTCGCCCACTCGGATGTGGCGCCCGCACGCAAACAGGATCCCGGGGAAAAATTTCCGTGGGGCTTGCTGAGCGACTCCAATGTCGGCCACTGGGTTCGTGCCGCGCATCTCGATCTTGAGGGCGCCAGCCTAAAACCGGGTGACCGAGGCGACGCAGTCATCAGACTGCAACGCACGCTGCGCACATATGGCTATGGAATAACCGATACTGGGAGCTATGACGACGCGACCCAAAAAGTAGTTACGGCATTCCAGCGCCATTTTCGACAGGCTCGCGTCGATGGCGTTGCCGATCCTTCCACGCTGCTGACATTACGTGCGTTGATCGAAACACGGCCTGCGCCACTGCCTCCCAACACAATCGCGTAGACAAGACCCATTCGGGCCTACTTAAGGCTGTCGCGGAAGAGACCTTGACGCAATACGCGCATATCCCCATTTCTATCCGGTCAGTCGGCCGGACGGCCG
Organism: Pseudolabrys sp.; assembly: GCA_035638295.1. GTDB lineage: Bacteria > Pseudomonadota > Alphaproteobacteria > Rhizobiales > Xanthobacteraceae > Pseudolabrys. Next base: position 7,127 of record DASRAF010000199.1, on the reverse strand, counting down.
CTCCGCGCCAATGCCGAAAGGCGGCCGGAGAGGAAAGTCCGGGCTCCACGGACAAACGGTGCCGGATAACGTCCGGCGGGGATAAAACCCCAGGGACAGTGCCACAGAGAAAAGACCGCCTCGGCGCGTTGCATTTAGCCGCGGCAAGGGTGAAACGGTGCGGTAAGAGCGCACCGCGTTTCCGGCGACGGAAACGGCACGGCAAACCCCACCGGGAGCAAGACCGAATAGGAGCGGCGCGGGAGAAATCCCGAATCAGTCCTGATCTGCCGTTCGGGTAGGTTGCTTGATGCGCCGGGCAACCGGCGTGCAAGAGGAATGGTCGTCACGTCTGCGGTTCTTGCCGCAGGCCATACAGAACCCGGCTTACAGGCCGGCTGATCTTAGTAAGGGGGCTCGGCGGAAAACCGCCGGGCCCCCGCCAATTTAGCCGCGGATATGCGGCAAATCGCCGGTTTCGACCACAAATCGAAGAACAGACTTCCTGCGCGCGTTCAGAAAAAGTGATCGGGGAGAATCCAAAGTATGCTTAGCGCGCCAAACGCAACTCAGAATCTTGTGAGCGTCATACGCGACAAATTTGAATACAGTCGGGACTACTTCCGGTAAGCGGCCAACATCGCTTCGCCATCGGTGCCGGCGGATGCGGCCCACTCCTTCGCGATCGTGTCGCCGATTTTTGCCATTCCGGATTTGAGTTCTTGAGTCGGCGCAAGCACCGTGATGCCGGCATCCTTGAGCGCCTTGGTTTTCACCGTCATTTCCTCGATCGACAAATTCCAGCCGCGCGCTTCGGCGGCCTGCGCTGCCTCGCGCACCGCTTTCTTTTCAGCCGTAGTGAGGCGCTCGAATGCGGCCTTGTTGGCAAATACCATGTTGCGCGGCAACCATGCCTGAGAGTCGATGTAGTGAGTGAGATATTCCTCGGCCTTCGTCTGCACTCCGCTGGATGCGGAGGTGATCATCACATCGACCCGCCCTGATGCGAAGGCAGCGGCGAGATCGGGTACTTCGATCTGAGTCGCCTGGGCGCCGGCAAGCTCCGCTATTCGCCCAGTCATCGCATTGTAAGTGCGGAATTTGAGCCCCTTGAGATCGTCGATCGCCTTGATCTCGCGCTTGGCATAGATGCCCTGCGGTGGCCACGGCACCGAAAACAGAAGGATCAATGCTTCCTTGTCCAACTGCTTTTCGAGGTAGGGTTTCTGAGCGTCGTAGAGCTTGCGCGCGCCATCGTATCCGGTGGCCAGGAAGGGAATCGAGTCGACCCCGTAGACGGGGGCCTCACCGGCGGCGAGCGAAATCAAAACCTCGCCGGCGGCCGCCTTGCCCTCGCCGACCGCGCGTTTGATTTCTGCGTGTTTGATCATTGTGCCGCCCGAATGGACGGCGATTTTCAGCGATCCGCCGGTCGCTTTATCCACGTCAGAGGCGAACTGAACGATGTTCCTGGTGTGAAAAGCGCCCGCCGGATAGTTGGTCGCCAAATCCCATTGAGTCTGCGCCGAAGCGGCGCTGGCGAGGCCGACAACAACCCACGCAAGCGCCAGAAGCCCGACGCGGATCATTTCGCCGTGGCGAAAGGTATGGGCAAGGCAGAGAAATGACGTAGCGACCATGCACCACGACACGAAATCATCGCCGGCCGGAATGTTCAGACCGAGCGGGCGCCCTGCGGACAGCAGCATCATCGGAACAAACATGGCCAGCAAGAATCCGCCGGCGGCGTATCCCACGAAGAGATAAAGCTTGTCGAGTAGCACGCGTGCCATTGGGCCCCGCAGTCAGCAACAGAATTCAGAACCTGCTTTGAGTGAACTTTGGAATAAGTCAGATCGGGTCGACACCCTTTGCGCGTAATGTTGCCGCGGCGGAAGGCGCAGTCAGGAAACGAATGAGTGATTTCGCCGCATCGGGGTCTTTCGCGGATGTCGACAACCCGGCAGCGAAGCCTATTTTCGTCTGCAATTCCTCTGGAATGGGACCCACCATGTCGACTCCGCCGACGTCCACAATGCGCGTGGCGACGACAACCACAAGATCGGCATCCCCTCGCGCCACAACTTCAACGGTGTCTTCCGCCACCATCGGCTTGAGTTTGCCATGCATCCCCTCCTTGATCCCCATGCGATCCAGCAGGCTCACAAAATACAATCCGCTGGCTCCCTTTCCTGGGTAGGCAACGGCTTTCGCCGCAAGCAGCGTGCGGCGGAAGGCGTCCACGGATGAGATGTCCGGCTTGGGTGCGCCCTGACGCACTGCAACGCCCAGACCGGCGCGACCGATATCGGCTCGGCTGCCGGCCACGATCTTTGCCTCTTTAGATAGGGCTTCAATCACCGGTGGATTGAGCACCGCGACGTCGAAAGCCTCGCCAGCCTCGATCTTCTTCTGGATGTCGGTGTTGACCTCGAAATGGAGATTGATCTTATTGCCGGTTGCCCGCTCAAATTGCGTGCAAAGCTCGCGCACCGCGGCTTTGGCGCCGTTGCCGCTTAAGACCTTGATTTCGGCTGCCTGCGCCAGCGAGGCCATGACCAACAGACCGCCCGCCAACGCAAGACCCATCTTCATGGCATCACCGCTTTTTTCGCCGTCGTCAGCCTAGCAGGCTTGTTTTGCCCCCGACAGGCCGGACATAGTGCGATTGTCCGACCGCATCCGCCATCATGCCGAAAAAAGCATCACCACAACTCTGGGATTTCTGGATTGACCGCGGCGGCACCTTCACCGACATCGTCGGTCGGCGGCCTGACGGTACGCTCGTTGCGCGCAAACTTCTCTCGGAAAATCCCGGTGCCTATTCCGACGCGGCCGTGCAAGGCATTCGCGATCTGCTGGGACTGAAAGCCGGTGAAGTAATCCCGCCCGGCCGTGTCGGCGCCGTGAAGATGGGCACGACGGTTGCGACCAATGCACTGCTCGAACGCAAGGGCGAGCGCACCCTCCTTTTGATCTCCAAGGGCTTTCGAGACGCACTCAACATCGGATACCAGGCTCGCCCGAAGATCTTTGCGCGTCAGATCATCAAGCCCAACATGCTCTACGAGCGCGTTGTCGAAGTCGATGAACGCGTGCGCGCCGATGGCAGCATTGAGCGCGAACTTGATCTCGCGGCGGCACGCGCTGCCCTTGAGAGCGCAAAAGCCGACGACATTAGGGCGGTCGCGGTGGTGTTCATGCACGCCTACCGTTTTCCCGAGCACGAAAAGCGCGTCGCCGCGCTCGCGCGTGAATTAGGTTTTGCGCAAGTGTCAGCCAGCCATGAGGTCTCGCCGCTGATCAAGCTGGTCGGACGCGGCGACACCACGGTCGTGGATGCTTATCTCTCGCCGATTCTGCGCCGTTATGTGGCGCAAGTAGACCGGGACCTCGACGCCAGACGGTCTGCCGCGCGTCTCATGTTCATGATGTCATCCGGCGGACTCACCGCCGCCGAGTTGTTCCAGGGCAAGGACGCAATTCTTTCCGGTCCCGCCGGCGGCGTTGTCGGAATGGCGGAGACCGGGCGGCAAGCCCGATTGCATCGCCTTATCGGCTTCGACATGGGTGGTACGTCGACAGACGTATCCCATTTTGACGGCGAATACGAACGCGCATTTGAGACCGAAGTCGCCGGCGTACGCATGCGCTCGCCGATGATGCTCATCCATACGGTCGCCGCTGGTGGCGGCTCGATCCTGCATTTCGATGGCGCCCGTTTCCGCGTTGGGCCTGATTCTGCCGGCGCAAATCCGGGGCCCAAATGCTACAGACGCGATGGACCTTTGGCGGTCACCGACGCCAACGTGATGGTTGGCAAGCTCATTCCGGAATTTTTCCCGAAGATTTTCGGCCCCGCACAGAATCTCCCTCTCGATGCGAACGCGGTGCGCAATGCGTTCACCGATCTCGCGCAGCAGATCGGCGGCCGCAAGGCCGAAGAGGTGGCCGACGGATTCATCAAGATCGCGGTCGAAAACATGGCGAACGCGATCAAGAAAATTTCTGTGCAACGCGGCTATGACGTCACACGGTACGCCCTCAACTGCTTCGGCGGCGCCGGCGGCCAACATGCATGCCTGGTCGCGGACGCGCTCGGAATGACGCGCGTGCTCATGCACCCTTTCTCGTCACTCCTGTCCGCCTACGGCATGGGGCTCGCCGATATCCGCGCCACACGCGAACAGGCTGTCGAACTGGATTTCGGTCCCAAGGCGCTCAAGGCAATTTCTCGCATTGGCGCAGCGCTCGGCAAGGAGACAAGATCCCAGGTCGCCGGCCAGGGCGTGCCAGTGAAAAAGATCGAAGTCTTCGTTCGCGCGCATATTCGTTACGCCGGCACCGATACTGCGCTTGTCGTGCCCGCCGGCACCGCCGCCGCGATGAAGCGCAGCTTCGAAAAAGCGCACAAAGCGAGGTTTGGATTCATCGACCGCACGAAACAGTTGGTTGTGGAGGCCGTCTCGGTGGAGTCCGTTGGCGGCGGCGCCAAATTCAATGAGAAAACGATGAAACGCAGCAGCGCCAAACTGCCGCCGCCGGCTTTGCGCACGCAATTCTGCTCAGCCGGTGCCTGGCACAAGGCTAATGTCTATATTCGTGACCAGCTCAGGCCTGGTTCGCGCGTCAGTGGCGCCGCCATCATCATCGAGCCGCATCAAACCATCGTGGTCGAACCCGGCTGGCAAGCCGAATTGACGGCAAAAAATCATCTTCTTCTAACGCGCGCGAAAAAACTCAAGCGTACCCATGCGATCGGCACGCACGCCGACCCGGTCATGCTCGAGGTTTTCAATAATCTGTTCATGTCGATCGCCGAGCAGATGGGCGTATCGCTGCAGAACACCGCCTACTCGGTAAACATCAAGGAGCGGCTGGACTTTTCCTGCGCGGTATTCGCGCATGACGGCACCCTGGTCGCCAACGCGCCGCACATGCCCGTGCACCTCGGCTCGATGGACCGTGCCGTCGAAACGATAATCCGCGAGAACCGGGGCCACATTCGTCCCGGCGACGTTTACGCCATCAATGCCCCCTATAACGGCGGCACTCATCTTCCTGACATCACCGTCTGCACACCTGTGTTCGATGACCGCAAGAAATCCATCCTGTTTTGGGTGGCGTCGCGCGGCCATCATGCCGACGTTGGCGGTATCTCGCCCGGCTCGATGTCCCCGAATGCCACTACAATCGAGCAGGAAGGTGTTCTGTTCGACAATTTCAAGCTGATCGATCGTGGTCGATTTCGCGAGAAGGAATTGATGGCGGCGTTGACCGAAGCGAAATATCCGGCACGCAACCCTGTACAGAATATCAACGACATCAAGGCGCAGATCGCCGCCAACGAAAAAGGCGTGGCCGAACTGCGCAAGATGGTGACCCATTTCACGCTGCCGGTCGTGAAGGCCTACATGCAGCACGTGCAGGACAACGCCGCCGAAAGCGTCCGGCGCGTGATCGACCGGTTGCACGATTCGGAATTCACCTACAAAATGGATCAAGACACGGTCATCAACGTGAAGATAACCGTCGACAAGAAGGCGCGAGAAGCGACCGTCGACTTCACAGGTACAAGCGAACAGCAGCCGACGAATTTCAACGCGCCAGAGCCGGTGACACGGGCCGCTGTCCTCTACGTGTTTCGCGTGATGGTCGACGACGACATTCCGATGAACGCGGGCTGCCTGCGGCCGATCAACATCGTCATTCCTAAACGCTCGATGCTCTCACCGGAGTTTCCCGCCGCGGTCGTCGCAGGAAATGTCGAAACCTCTCAGGCGGTGACCAACTGTCTTTTCGGCGCGCTTGGTGCGCTCGCCGCAGCGCAAGGCACCATGAACAATCTCAATTTCGGCAACACTCGCTATCAGTATTACGAAACGATCTGCTCAGGTTCTCCGGCAGGCCCGGGATTCAATGGCACCGATGCGGTCCATACGCATATGACCAACACCCGGCTGACCGATCCTGAGGTACTCGAATTCCGCTATCCGGTCGTGCTCGAAGATTTCCACATCCGCCCCGACTCGGGCGGACGCGGAAAATGGCACGCCGGCGGCGGGATTCGCCGCACGATCCGTTTCCTGGAACAGATGGAATGCACGGTCCTGTCTGGCCATCGACGGGTGCGCCCATTCGGACTTGCCGGTGGCGAGGCTGGCCAGGTTGGCGAGAATTGGGTACGACGCAAAGACGGACGCATGGAGCGTCTGCAGGGGTGCGATGAAACGGTTATCGATGCGAACGAGGCCATCATTATCCGAACGCCCACCGCGGGCGGCTATGGCGCCGAATAAGCGTTAACCGCAATCCGACGCGTTAAGCATTCACAACCATCGCCCTTGGTTTTTTGGCGCCGATGGTGCGAGTCTTCCGGCATGCGAATGACAATCACGGCTTTGCTGTTTCTCGGTGCTGTCGCCGTGCCGGCGCTGGCGCAGGTCTTGGCAACGCGTTCGCCATGAAGTTCGACCTCGAGCCGCGTCGCCGGCAAAGAACCGCACAGGCAAGCCGGAAGGGTCGAGCCGTAGAGCACGGCCCGACCCGGTGCATCCGCCACTTCGCATTGACGCCTTGAAACTCTCCCGCGCCCGGCTTTGTGCCGGGTCACTCGGAAATCATGGCAGAAACGCGTCGGAATCCGCTTAATGTTCTGGGTTAACCGGAAGTAGCGGTGAGGCGTTTGCCGGGAATGATTGACGTCCCGTTGCAAACCATGATTGACGAGGTGTTGCCGTCGTTGCGCAAATTGTACGGTTCGGCGGTTGAAAGGTATCGCGATCTCGACCATTTAGAAGTGGACCTATGCTCGCTCCCATATTTTCCCTTTTGGATCTTAACCCCCTGACCGATCGTGCCGAACGGCTGGTGAAGGCCGCACGGGCCGCCGGTGCGGACGCCGCCGATGCCGTCGCCTTGCGCTCAATGTCCTTGGGCGTCGAAGTGCGTGACGGACGCGTGGAAGAATCCGAGAGCTCGGAGGGTGACGATATCGGCTTGCGCGTTCTGGTCGGCCGCCGGCAAGCCATGGTGTCCACGAACGAAATTTCTGACAACAGCGCGGTTTTGGCTGAGCGGGCAGTCGCGATGGCCCGCGCAACACCGGAAGACAAATTCGCCGGCCTCGCCGATCCGGACATGCTGGC
>DASRAF010000198.1:0-14951 GCA_035638295.1 Pseudolabrys sp. | reverse complement strand
GCGTGCCGCCGGTCCCGAATCCGGTCACCCAATAGTCGAGCCTCTCGCCCTTGAAGTCATCGATGATTTCCCGAGCCGTCGTGCGCGAATGCATGTTGGGGTTGGCTTCGTTCTCGAATTGGCGGGTGAGGAACCAACCATGCGCTTTCGCAAGTTCGACTGCCTTGTTGACCATTCCGACTGCACGATCGGCGGCCGGCGTAAGCACAACCTTGGCGCCGAGGAACCGCATGAGTTTGCGGCGCTCGACACTGAAGGTCTCTGCCATCGTGACAATCAGCGGATACCCTTTCGCTGCGCAGACCATCGCAAGACCGATTCCAGTATTGCCTGATGTCGCTTCGATCACGGTCTGTCCGGGTTTGAGCTCTCCCGATTTCTCCGCCGCTTCGATGACGCCGAGCGCGAGACGGTCCTTTACCGAACCAAGGGGATTGAACGCTTCATTCTTTACGAAGAGATTGATGTCTTTCGGCGCCAGTCTATTGATGCGGATCACCGGTGTATGGCCGACCGTTTCAAGAATGCTGGCAAATTTTGCCATCGGGTCTTCCTCCGTACCTCACCTGTCTTCCCGATGATATTGGAAGCAAGGGACGTCTGCATACCGCCGTTCCGTGGTGGGACGGCTGCGTTTGATGCAAACCAGGCGTCGCGCAGATGGATCTGCGCGGCCCATGGCCACGATTCATATCGATAAAAATCTGTCGGCCGCGAGCGAGATCAACCAGGCAAGTCCCCGCTAAGGGTCGGAAGTGCCCTCAGCGGGGCTTGGTGGTCGCAACGTAGCCGGCAGTGACCTCGTCCTTGTGGGCGGTGAAGGCTGCAAGCACTTCCGCCTTTTCGCGCTGCGGAACCTTGAAGTAATCCAGGGTCCGTCCGAGCTCCGCTGCGACCTCATCGAATTCTGCAGGTGAGATCCGGAGATTCCGATGGGCCTCCTCTAGCCCGAGCGGCGTCTTGCCCGGCTTGGTGGCCTCGAACCGGAAGGGGCCGCCAGAAACGTTGCAGACCCACAGCGTCCGCATGAATTTGAGGCCAGGCAATCTTCCCAGGTTCTTGGTGTGCCATTCCCGCAGTTGTGAGTTCTTCGATGTCTGGCCGACAATGGGGTTCTTCACAACAGCGTCGCTGAAGTGGTCCACTACCGCTGCAATGGCGAACACGCCACCCAACCGTTCATACAGACTTTTCTCAGGCATGGTTTGCGAGACCTGCGCGTGCGCGTTATCCGCCGCGGCCAATACAGACAGCGGCGCTGCGGTCAACGCGAGCACCGCGACCGCGCTCCGTCTTGTGACAAAGGTGGGAACAGACTCCAGTAAACTCGGCACCTTATTGGCCCGAGCGACGGAGCGCGGCGAAGCTGACCTAAGCGATTGCATGGGGAACCTCCTTCTTGGGCCCGTCACGCAGTGATGTGCATCATTGAGAGATTTGATGCAGCGATGCGTCGGAAGTTCCTGAAAATCAGTTGGCGCGATGCACCAACATTCGTGAACATTGGTTCTGCGACGCCGGGTTTACCTCCGGAAGCGGATGCAACGCCGTTAAACGGCCATGCTGAGAAATTCCTGCCGGGTTAGCGGATTGTCACGAAAGCACCCCAGCATACGACTCGTGACCAAATCCGAATCCGTCTTATGTACCCCGCGCGTGGACATGCAATGATGCGATGCCTTTATGATCACTCCCACTCCTTGGGGCTTGAGCACATCATTGATTGTGTTTGCGATCTGAGCCGTCATCTTTTCTTGAATCTGAAGGCGCTTCGCATATGCCTCGACAACGCGGGCAAGCTTGCTAATACCAACCACTCGGCCACTTGGAACGTAGGCCACCCAGGCTTGGCCAATGATTGGAGCCATGTGATGCTCGCAATGGCTCTCAAAGCGAATGCCGCGCAACGCTATCATTTCGTCATACCCTTCGATTTCCTCGAAGGTTTTCTGCAAAATTTCGGTGGGGTTTTGACTGTAACCGACAAAAAACTCTTGAAATGCGCGCACCATGCGCGCCGGCGTCTCTATTAGACCATGGCGATCAGGATCATCGCCCGTCCACTGAATAATGGTCCGGAATGCCGCCTCGACTTCAGCCTGGCCTGGTCGGTCCGACGTTGTTTGCGGGCGTTTAGTCGTTTCAAGAGCATGTACATTTGAAATCATCAGCTATTCCCTCATCCGTTTGCGCGCACGTGCGTGCCTGGAGTGGCGACGGGTTATTGGATGCGGCACGAAACGGAAGGTTCCGTCTCGAATGTCCGCTAATGGTCAAAAGCGGACATTTTTGTCATGTCGATGTGGTGCCGCTTTAACCTGCGGGTCATTCAGGCACTGAGTTAGCGCTGCAAGACTCAGGCGAGGCCATGTCTGCTTTGGGCCGGATTCGGACATTTGCGGCCCCCATGAGGCGCAATGTCACCAAAACGTAGCCCCCACCAAAGGCCGAGCGTTTCCGCGTGATCACAAAACCTTACAAAGAGTGCGAGTCACATTTTCGTCGCTCAATTTCCATCTTGCAGCATATTTCATAAGCCAAGTTCTGCCGCGAATCGATCTGGTACGAAAGGAGACGTGACATGCGAGTGTTCACTTCGCCTTCTCCGACGGCAATATTCTCGCGCTGTCCGCAATGCGGCGCGGTCACGAGGATCAAACTCGTTGAACCCGACCTGAAAGAGCCTTCTAAAGAGCGGCACGTGTTTGAATGCGACGAATGTTGTTTACCGCGCACATATTTTGTTGAGGCCGCCTAATCAAAATTGGAGGTCCGTGAACGAGTGGAAAGTCGCCAGCTTTATCTTATCGTCCGCTGTTTCGCGCTGTAGTTCTCGCGTTCAGCCACTCGGGTTATTAATTTGCCGAACCGATGTCGAAACTCAGCATCAAGAAGATCTTCTATGTTGTCGGAGCGCTCGCGCACGAGCGCTTCAAACTGCTCCCTAACCAAGTTCCATTTATCCACTGGATTACTAGACATACACTTAGCGCTCTCGCCGCTTCTAGCGCTCTCACTGCAGTCGTTTTAATTGGCGTTGGATGTCAGAACGTGTCTGGCTCGTTGTTGCAAGTCCGAGGACCGAAAAAATCAGCGCGAGCGCGCCGGTGATTACGGCAAACACCACCACAGTGTGGTCCGTAAAAAGCACGGTCTCCATCGTAGGCCTCCATTACTCTGTCCAGCCGAACGATGCGATCAGAGATCTGGTGCACTGCTGAGGTCTGTGTCGTTTGACACATGAAAAACTCGGGAGCCGCTTATGTGTTCCACCCGACACAGACAAAAATTAGCTTTCTCGGAGAGATACTTGGCAGTTGATAACTCAATTGGCGGAGCGCCCAGACGGGGTCCGCTTTGGGCCAGTGGCGGACAACCTAGTCGACCACCTCGTCAGCGCGCAGAAACTGGAATAGGTCGCACGTCCGCTTTGGGTCAAAAGCAGACATGTGCGGTAACGAGTCGATCGCTCCATCGAGACTTCAAATTCTTTGATTATGTCGGCGGGACGCATTTCAGCTTTGGATCAAAAGCAGGTGTAAGTGCACGTCGGTCACCCTGGTCCTAAACCAGTACAAGTATATCGTGTGCAATCCCGGTAAACACCTCGACACTCGAAGGACGAGATCTCCTTCCTTGACCGGCAGTCGCGATACCGATCACGACAGGTCTGCATGCATTTCTGTTTAGCTGTCTGAGCCGCAGCGAAGGTTTGTGAGGCCATAGCGGCGTCGCGAGCATCTAGCGCACTTAATGACTGAAGGAGCGCGAAGAGTACGAAAACAACGGTGAGCAACTGCTTGCTGCATTTCATGGCTTGGCTCCCTACGCCCGAGTGTGCCGAGTTCTGATTATCTGACCGTTGGGCTGTCTAATCGAGTTGGACGGAAGGCCAACTGGGACACGCAGTAAGCCAGTATTGCCCTGCAAATGTCGGCTTAGGACCAAAAGCGAACATCGGTCGACGTCCAAGGATGCCCCTTCAAGCAAGCAAGTCGAGCCGATACGGTGGGTCAATTGGCGGGAGCGGCGAGTCGCAGGGGTTTATATCAAGCGCGACCTTGGCTTGCGTGCTGAGTAGGTTCGTTTGGCAAGCTCATTTTTCCAATGTTCTGAACAAAATCCCGGAGAATATCAGTGTCGAAGGGCTTTCGTAGAATCCTTAGGTCCGGAGGAGCTGCCTGGGCTGCATCACTGTACCCGGTCGTGAGGAGCACCGGGAGTTTGGGATAGCGCGACCGGACTTCTCGTGCGAGCCCGACCCCGTCAATCGCTCCTGGCATCACGATGTCGCTGAAAACAAGGTCAATCTTCGCCCCGTCCGCTAGCAGGCTCAACGCCTCCTCCGCCGAGTCCCGATAAACAGTCGCGTAACCAAGCTGCTCGAACAGGGATGAGGTGACTTCCGCAACCTCAGCACTGTCGTCCACGATCAGAACGCTCGGGCGTTGCGGTTCGTCGGATATTTTTGTAGGAGCTTCTTTATTGGCGATTTCTGCATCGGCGCGAGGTAGATACACCGAAATTGTCGTGCCAACCCCGACCTTGCTTTGCGCCCTTACTGTCCCACCCGCCTGATGAGCAAAGCCATAGACTTGCGACAATCCAAGACCGCTGCCCTTGCCGACCTCTTTCGTTGTAAAAAATGGGTCGAAGATCTTTGACAACAAGTTTGGCGGAATACCCATACCCGTATCGCTACACGCTATCGCAACGTGGCGGCCGTCAAGCTGATTGTCGCTAAATTCATCCTCTCGCGTCACGTTGTAAGCAGTTAGTGTAAATGTACCTCCACTCGGCATGGCGTCACGCGCGTTGACGGAAATGTTGACAATCGCGAGCTCTAGTTCTGCGAGATCCAGCTTGACTGCCGAAACACCTTCGCCGAGTTCCTCTTTGTACACGATGTTTCCACGCAACGAACTTTCGATCATCGTGCGCATGTTCTTTATTGCGGCGTTCAAGTCGATCACGGCCGGGCTGAGGTGCTGACGTCTAGAAAACGTCAGCAATTGGCGTGTGAGACTTTCGCCGCGTTTTGCCGCCGTCTGGATTGCTTCAATCGCTCTCGGCAGTTTTGGATCAAGCAGACGTTGAAAGATCTGCGCATTTCCTCCAATGATCATCAGTAGATTATTGAAGTCGTGTGCGATGCCGCCGGTTAGCTTGCCAATAGCTTCCATTTTCTGAGCTGTGGCAAGTTGCTCACGTGCCTCGACCAATTTCTCCTGCGCGTCCCGTCGCTCGGTTGCGTCCCGCAACACGTTTGCGAAACCGAGAAGACTTCCTGAGTCATCGTGGATGGAAGAGATTAACCCCGTCACAAAAAATGGCGTGCCATTCTTCCTCACGCGCCATCCCTCGATTTCGTGTTTGCCGCTTTCGATGGCTCTTTCTAGGGCGCGGTTTGGTTCACCTGTACGGCGTTCGTCGGGCCGAAAAAATATTCCAAAATGCTTTCCGATAACCTCCTCGGTCGTGTAGCCCATGATCTTCTGTGCGGAGCTATTCCAACTAGCAATGTGCCCGCCAGTATCCAGCACGAATATGGCGTACTCGGCAACGCCCTCTGTTAGTATATCAAAATGACGTCTTGCAATCCTGAGCTCCGAACCTGTGCTTTCGAGCTGCTGTTCGAGCAGTTTCCGGTTGTCAATCAGTTGCGCCTCGCAATTTTGATGTGTGGCAATTGCATTGGACAAAATGAGTGGTGGCAATGAAATGCTGATTGAAATCGCGAGCAACAGTAGTTGCGCGGCAGTTAGATCTTTTTGACTAAGTGGGAAAGTTGACTCTGACAGACCCCAGATGGCCATTGCCCAAAAAATAAACGCGACCATTACTGCGTTGCGTCGATTGCCCTGTGAGCTAGCGACTAACAACGGCACTAGAATGAAAAAACCAAGGAAGCCGCGATAGGCAAGGAAATTGAGATCGCTCAGGACTCGCGCCGGGGCAAAAACTGGACTGAAGGCAATGAGGCCGATTACAGCGGTCAAAATAAAGCCTGCGAGTGCTTCGAAAAAAACGCGTTTAGCAAAAGAAGCTGAGAGCACGTCTACCCAGAGCAGGATAACTGGCGTGATGATTAGCGTTGCTGTTCCATCAGCGAGCCACAGTTTTGCCCATTGGATAAGAGAGCTAGCTAAATCGGACTCCTTTGCAACAAGGGAGGCTCCGAGCGCAGCAGCAGAACTAATGACCGCGACCGGAAGAAAAGCGATAAACGAAAATATAGCCACGCTACGAGCTGTTGTGAAAAGACTGGCAGGCGTTGACCAGCGCTTCGTTAAAAATGCTCCTGTCAATCCCGCAATGAGTGTGCCAATGGCGATTAAGCTCGCCTCCAATATTGGGTAACCAGCGAAAACATACGGAGTAAAGGAACCTGCAAAAACTGCTGGCCAAATCCGACTCCCTCGTAAGAGGATGACGGCCAAAGCGAAGCTGCTTGGCGGCCAGACGAGTGCGGTCACCGAGTTTGGCGAAAACGACAGACCAACTTCGACAAGTCCGAAGAAAAGCGCTGCGATTGTCAAAAACTCAATGATAAAAAGTGCAGCGTTTTTGACGCTGCCAATCGCGTGGATCTTTTCTTGGTCGGTCCCTGCGCCTGCCATTACAGAGCCTTGCGACGAGGAAGGCAAAAGCCGACGCACATTTTACACACCTTTTCAGCATCTCGCGCCGGTGTGGCCAAAATGCGCCTATCAAATCTAGCTACTCGATGAGATCGCTGGACCACCAGCGCGCGAACTTCTGAAATCTCTGTTTATGACCCAAGTTCCATTTTGGTAAGTCGATACTATTCGCTGCGCAGCCAGGATAAACTAATCTCACAAAATTGCGGAACACCGAACAAGCACGATAGCTGTTCTCGCCTCGGGGCTCGAAAAATAAAGGCCTTTAATTCATTGGGCTATTCGGAAAGACAAAGCGCTCGTGGCCGAAAGCGGGCGAAGTAACGCACAATTCGAATTCGCTTTAGATCAACGCACCACTTCGCCACGCACATAGTCGGCCAGGACGCAGCGAATGCCCAGCGACTTGAAGTAATGTCTTGTTGCGTCTTCTGAGCCATTCATGTCGATACTACGACACGCATCTTCGATTACGATCACATCGAAACCCTCGCGTTGCGCGTCTTCGGCCGAGTAGCGCACGCAAAAATCGAAGGCAAGGCCGGCTATAAAAACTCGCCTAAAGCCGCGTTCACGTAAATACCCGCTTAGCCCGGTCACCGTTTTGCGATCATTTTCGTAGAACGCCGAATAAGAATCTATCTCACGATGATAACCTTTCCGCAACACCAATTCGGCATGGGGAATGTGCAGCTCACTGTGAAAATCGGCGCCAGCTGTGTGCTGCACGCAATGATCGGGCCAAAGAATTTGCTTGCCATAGCTAACGTCGATGGTCTGAAAGTGCTGCTTGCCATGCGAAGACGCGAATGACTGGTGATCGCGCGGGTGCCAATCCTGCGTGAGCACCACGTGCCGAAATGTTTTCGCAATCCTATTGATTAACGGTATTACCTCGTTGCCACGTGGCACAGCGAGATTGCCGCCCGGACAAAAGTCATTCTGCACGTCGACCACAAGAAAGACATCGCGGTCGCCGGCCGTTACTATATCAGTCAACTACCCGACTCCATTCACTGGCAAAGGCTTTGGTCGCGATGTAGCGCCCAGAACAAGACTGGCAATGGCGGAGAGCGCCACGCTTCCTTCTGCCGTTCTTTTCATTCCTGACGGCGCTATTTCGCTTATGACCAATAGTTGACATTCCACACGTGATAGACGCTGTCGCTTCGGCGATGCCCTCAATGACACCGACATCGAGCATAGAGGCGCCGAGCACGGCGACGAGATAAACAGACAGCAATGCGTAGATAATCTCCGACGAGGTATCCATCAAGAGAGAGACAAAACCGAGAGCCCAAATAGCCCTCGGTATTTGACGAAGCGGAGACGATGACAAATTTCCGTTCTGCACTCGTGCAGACTACCGTCCACCAAATGCTAAACAAGACCGAGGAATGTCCACGAATTACCCAAAGCCGATGTCGGAATTCAGCCCCTGGGGATATCGGCACCTTTTGCCGGAGGCTTCAAAAATTCTTGTCTTAACTGGTTATAGCAAGCGTTCCGATCCGCTACATTCTCAATCACACTGCATTTCTCGAAACTCGGACTGCGCACACACCAGATACCTGCGATGAGCGACGAGCCCTATCAATGCAGCCTTGATCCCAAATCGATCTGAAAACTCCTCCGGTGGCGACAGAGCATCGTCTGCGTCGTCATTTGTTGCGTTGTCGACCGCATGGCACACACCTCGCTCATGCGACGCTCAGCGGCGGCAGATGCTATCTGGTCGAAGTCTGTGTATCGCCGCATATGAATTCGATTCGGAAATGACGTATCGGCTATAAATGCGTTGTAAAGACTATAACGGTGCGCCTTGCTTTTCCTCGCAACGCATAGATCAGACAGAGCCCTGCAGTTGAGAATAAAAGTTCCTACAGGAGCGGACGTGGATGCCGCTGTCATGGTCGCCGCTGCCGTGATGTAATTTGGGGTGTGCTTGTAAAAGCCATCTCGTTTTGGCTTTTCTGATAAATGTCCGCTTTTAGCCCTTAGGTGTTTGCGCCGCATATGTCCGCTTTCAAAAGCAAAGCGGACAATGGCCAACTGTAGCTCAACAATCCCGATTTACCATGGCCTACTGAGAGGGTTTGTGCTTCGGCTTCTCGCGGATTTTATCCTTGGCGCGCTGTACTTCGCCAAGGCGAGAGTGATTACCGGGATCGATGCCTTCCTTGCTGGCAGCCATCCCCTCGTTGCTTGCAGTAAGTTTCTGACGTGCGTCCTGCTCCCAGCTATTAAGCGCCTCCTTCTTTTCTTCGGCAGAGAGGTTATTGTCATTCACAATATCATCAGGCGAGGCGTAAAATGTCGCAGGATGTTCGATCTTATCCATCTTTAGTTTTGTCACATCAATCATGATTGCCTCCCTACGTCATTGACGGAGAGTCAACCGGATCTTGGACAATAAAGTTCCTTCCACCATCGTGCCTACGACGTCATCGAATAAATGACGGCACGTCTGCTTTGGCCCTTAGCGGACATGGCTTTTTGCACTGCATATGTCAGCTTTTGACCCAAAGCGGGTGAGTTCCACTCCGCAAACTCCTCCAGTATGCTAGCTTGAGAGGGGACTTGTGACCTCGTGATACGACATTTCCTACCCCGGCAAACGCGATGGCGTTGTGACGCGTCCAGATGGAACAAAAGAACGGCAGCAACTAACTGATCGAAGTTACGTACCGGATCCGAAAAGTGGGCTTATGTCCGCTATCGGGGTAAAGCGGACATGATGATCGCAATTCGAAATGTCGCTTTTGACCCAAAGCGGACTGGGCTTGTGCGGTTTGCAGCTGGCTCAACCCCAGAATGCGGCTGATTTGGTACCGAAGTTATTTTTTTGAATTCTTACATCACTTAACGTGTGGCGCTTGGTTAAAGACGCATCCTTCAACCAAAATCCTTTATCAGAACAGTTCTCAGTGTGTCGCTCTTGGAGTTAAACGGGCAGGTTCAATGAACAAGACGTCCGAAGTGCAACGGTTCACGCCGCGTGTGACACGGCGTAACTTTGTCCAAACAGCAACTAGCTTAGGCATTTCAAGCAGTCTGACGTCTTTCTCGGCGTTGGCGCAGATCCACGGAAACAAGCCTGTCAATCTAAGTGAGGTCTTAACCCAATTTGCGACGGGCCTCCGATTCGAAGCGTTATCCGAAGATGTCGTCCACCTGGCCAAGCTGGCTCTACTCGACACGATAGGTTGTGCGTTTGGTGCGTTTTCGGCGCGCCCCAGCAAGATCGCCATCGAACTTGCCGAACAGGTAACCGCGCGACGGCCTGCGACCGTACTATTGAGAGGGAGCAAGAGCAGCCCCGATCTCGCTACGTTCGCAAATGGCGTTATGTTTCGCTATCTCGACTTCAATGACGCTTACGTAAGTCGCACCGGCGGAGCGGGTCATCCCAGTGACATGATCGCGGCGCTTCTGTCGGCAGCGGAAATCAACGGACGCAGTGGCCGCGACCTGATCCTCGGGATTGTCCTGTCTTATGAAGTGTTCTGCAAGATTGGGGACGTTTTTGACTACCTCGGCAACGGTATAGATCACACGACGATCACGGGTATGGGGGCCGTAGTTGGCGCGGGCTTGTTGATGGGCCTCAGCCGCGAACAGATGCTTTATGCGATTGGCATAACTGTTGGCGGGAATACTGCCACTCGTCAGGGCCGCTCGGACTCGCTGTCGAATTGGAAAGCATACGCAGCGGCTGATGCGTGCCGAAAGGCAATATTCGCGACAGAACTTGTCACGCGGGGCATGACGGGGCCGACCACAATCTTCGAAGGCAGCTACGGCTATTTTAAAGTTATGGGTCGCAAACCGGTTGAGCCGGTACAACTAGGTGAACCACTAGGAATTCACCGCACTTTTAAAAAGCGTTTTCCGCTCGGCCAATTCGCCCAGACCGTCGCGCAGGCAGCAATCGAAGCCCGCGCGTTCGCAATGGCCCCAGAGAATGTTAAAGAAATCAATATCAGTCTCTCGCGTTCGGCCATCAAGATTATGGCGGACGGCCCTGACAAGTGGCGCCCAGAGACCTCGGAGACGGCGGACCACAGCGTTCCGTACGCCGCCGGGCTTGTCCTGATGTATGGCAAAATAGAACCAGAATATTACCAGGACCGCTATTTGCACGACGCGAAGCTGCTCGATCTCGTCAGTCGCATTAAGGTGCAGCCAACCGAGGAGGCTGAACAACCAGACTTAAATAACTTATGCCTACTCGAAGTCGTTCTCATGAACGGCGCGCGCAAAACATATCGAGTTGAGTATCATCGCGGACACTTTAAGAACCCGATGACTGATTTCGAGGTAGAGCAAAAATTTCGCCAAATGGCGCAACGTCACCTACAAGCCGCTCAGGTGGATCAACTGCTCGAGCTAATCCGGGACATCGATAAGCAACCAAAGGTGGACGATCTGATTGCTGCAACGAAGGTTTAGCGGAATATCCGCAAGGTCTCTCGTCGTGTAGGTCATGGGGCGACCGCACTTGCACATGTCCGCTAGTGGCCCAAAGCAGACATCCGCTAGTGCACTGCACATGTCTGCTTATGAACCAAAGCGGACTATCATGGATGCTTATGTATTGTCTTCGCCGCGTGGCGAATGAGTATCGTGCTCGCCTGGTGGTCGCGATTTGCGTTCCTTACCGCCAGAACCGATATGGCGGACAGCTAGACTTGTCCGGTATCTAAATAAATCAAGCACGACCTCACACAGACGTGTTGTCGTGTTGGACTACGGTCCAATTGGGAAACGGTGACCACAATTTATACGATTTCCGACCAGGTTCATGCGCGCGTCTCGTTTTTTGTGAGGAAGCGAACGGGTTCCCTCAAATGATCGTATCGCTGATGTACATGGGGATCGGTTTTCTATTTGCAGCTCTCACCTTAGTGGCTGTCATTCCCAGTATTCACGACCGCGCCGTGCGGCTGACCACGTCCCGACTTCGAGCGACACTCCCGCAGTCGATTGAGGAAATCGAAGCCAACACAGATTTGCTGCGCGCGGAATTCGCTGTGTCCACATGTCGCGTCGAGAAGAGCCTCGAACAGCTTAAGCGCAAGAGTGCCGACCAGCTTGTCGAGCTGGGCAAGAGAGCCGATGTAATCAATCGCCTAAAAATCGACCGCGGCACGCTGAAAGTGGAGCTTGCCGAGACCAACGCTCTGCTCGAGGCGCTCAAAGCCGACAAGAACTCGCTGCGCGCGGAATTCGCTATATCCACATGTCGCGTCGAGAAGAGCCTCGAACAACTTAAGCGCAAGAGTACTGACCAGGTTGTCGAGCTGGACAAAAGAGCAGGCGTAATCAATCGGCTAAAAATCGAGCGCGACGCGTTGAAAGTGGAGCTTATCGAGCTCAATGCCCAGCTCGAGGCGCTCAAACAAAGGCCCGGACATCGTGCCGCATGAATTAGATAATTAGTTTTCGTACTGAATGTTTTCCAATCCCGCGATCAATCTTCATCCGTTGGACCAGCGAGTCGTCAACCGTGACAATCAGCGGGGATGGCCGCCGGAGGTCAATTCCAGGCGACACTGGACATCGAGCTGAACTAAGATTCCATGTGAGGGCACATTCGACTAGGCAATCAGCATTACGAAGAGCGTAGGTGCGGCGCACCATCCTTGGTTGTCGGGCTCGTTGCGCTTGGGCTAATTTTCCTGGCGCTCACTAATCCTTGCGCTTTTAAATCGTTTACTGTGGTTCTTACTCAGCCAAAGCGGACGCGGGCGGGGCTTTGAGGGTGTAAGTTTAAACAGCTACGATGTCTCGGACGCTCTGGTAGGCTAGATGCACGTTCATTCCGCAGGGGGCGCCGCGTGGACCAAACGGAAATCAAGGCATCGCCGAAGCTGCGTGCCATCTTTCTCGTCGTCTCCATTACAATGTTCGTGCTGTGGGGTTTGAGCTTGATCCCGCCGATCAAGGCTTGGGGTGATCCGAACGAAGACGGCTTTTCGTACTTGCCAGTGTTCTGGGCCACCATCACCTGCCTGCCGGTCGGACTTTACCTGCTTGCCGGCGCTTTTGTCGGTCGCGGCCGCCATGTCGCCCGCGCTCGCACCGCGCTGTTTCTCGGCGGCGGGCTGCTCCTTCTTGTGCTGGGTTTCCTGATAGCTCAGCACGTCGCCGAATCGTAGACGCTTGTCGTGCGCCGACTCAGTGAAGGTTATAAAAAGGCAGGCTGATAAAGGCTTTGGGGGGCGTTATGAGTTGGCGGGGTATCGGCGCATTTCTATTGTTCGCCGTCCTTTATATGGTCATTAAGCCTGCCGTTGGAGTGATTGCTATTTATGCTGTCGATAACCCAGTCGTTCATAAGCTGATCGATCCTTTTGGCGGCAACAACCAAACCGTTGTGGGTGTGATTGCTGCCGGCCTTGGCAGCGTCGGTGGTATGTCATTGGCGATAATCGCGCATACCGCAATTATGGAAGAGCGTCCCGCACGAGGAATCGGTGTGGCGTTCATTTTATGGCAAGCGGCATATGCACTTATGTTTTTGTTGGCGGGTGAAGTCGAATTTACTAACCCTATTTTTGTCGAAGCTTGGGTCGCCTGCGCGGTGGCGTGGGTGGCATTTCGATTGCCGCCTTTTAAGCGACGACCGCCCCTCGCAACTAATACGTTGTGGTGGGCAAGAGTCGTGGGATCGGTGGGGATCGCTATCGTCGCGATCACAGTATTTGTGCTCATTGCGGTCGACAAGTAAGCCAGGCAAATGCGGCGCACGCATAGAGGTGCGCGATGTGGGCCATGTCCGCTATTGGCCCTAAGCGGACATGCGCTAACACTGCACGTGTCCGCTTTCGGGGTAAAGCCGGACATGGTGCACTGGCAACGAACTCACGCTGCGTAGCGTCATTTTTCTCGCTTGCCCGAAAGCGCCGCCACCAATAGAGGCACTGCCGTAGACCAAGAAAGAAAAATAGTTAGCAGCACCAATACTAACAGCATGTAGGCAGCGGAGTTCGTGAACGCGATTCATCGGGTCGCGCTAATGTCCCTCTAAGAATACGTAATTTTCCCAGCTGCGCATCCGCAGAAGGATCTTTCGCAGCAGTGAGAGATGGTGCCAGTGCTTCGTGTAGATGGCGACTTGAGCCGTGGAGCCGAGCGGAATCTGATAGTCACGCATGCTGTCGGTGACATCGATGATCGCGAGTGCCCGACCAGCGGTGGTTCGGGTCTCCGGCTCAACGAGTGTCGGGGTGGTTGCTAGTTGACCCGACGCGATAGCGTCGACGACGGTCCGCACCTTGGCCTTGAATACGCGACCCGGCACCGCCTCAAAAGCAACCTCTGCCTCATCTCCGGCATCGACCCGCTGCAAGGAGTTCTGCTGGAACGCTGCGCCAAGCTCCCGATCCCGGTGTCCTGTATTGACGAAAAGCATCGCCGTGCGAAGTTGAGTGGGGATGACATACATTCCGGGACGCAATGAGACCTGTGTCACGAAGCCCGGACCTGCCGCTCGTACTGTAGTTTGATCCAAATCGAACTCTGCGTCGGAAAGTTCGGCACGAAGCTTTGCAACGGATGTATTAACGCCGTCAATGTTTGACGTGTAGGCCAACCTTGCGCGTTCTTCTTCGGCTTTGGCCGCTGCGAGAGATTGTTTTGCCGCGTCGAGATTGCGGGTGGCGGTGTCGAGCGTTGCTTGAGCCACGACGTTTGATTTGAATAACTGGGCCTGGCGATCATAGTTCTGCTGCGCCAACTGGAATTGGGCGTCGGCTCTTTCCGCTTGGGCGCTTACTTGGTCCAATGATGCCTTCAATTGCTTGAAGTTTTGTTCGGCCGCGGCGAGCAAAGCTTTCATCTCGGCAACGACATACTCGTACGGCTTCGGGTCGATTTTGAAGCGCACGTCGCCTTCTTTGAGCGGTGTATTTGCGTGGACCGGCACATCAATCACGCGCCCCTTAACGTTGGACAATATTGGCGTTACGGGAAAATAAATTCGCGCATTTTTGTGAACGGATGATTGTAGTTCATGACAAGAAGCAGCAAAAAAATGCCAACTATACCCCCCAAGGCCGCCGTCGAAAGCGACCATTGGTTGACCGGGATTCTGAAGATCTTGAAGATGGCAACGCAAATTGAGACGTAAATGAGCACAAGCAGAATTTCCATGGTCAGGCCCCGGCGGTATTCCTTTTTTCAAGCTCGATAACTCTTCGGCGCAAATCTTCCAATTCGTTTGCGTTGTGGGATTGTGTGCCGTGCGAAAATCCCCAGCCACGTTCCGGTTGGTAAGCCATCGCCCAAATCCATAGAAACGGCCAA
>DASRAF010000197.1:0-2352 GCA_035638295.1 Pseudolabrys sp. | reverse complement strand
GATGCTCGGCCAATTATGCCTCGCGCACAGCTTGCGCGAGAACGCCACCTCCTCGGCGACCGCCTTGCGGTCGATATATTGGTCTCCGTCGTGGTGCGCCCTGAGCCCGAGCAGGCGATTCTGCCGGATCTGCACGATCCGCTCCGGGCTGGCATAGAGCCCGACCACGAGCGGTCGCATCAGCTCCTCCACATGTCTGGAGACTTCGACCCCGGGCACGACCGGGACATTGCCGGTCTTCACGCCGCGGTTCGCCAGATAGATCGAGGTGGGCGTCTTCGACGTGCGCGATACGCCGACAAGCACGACATCGGCGTCCTCTAAATCCTCGAGATGCTGGCCGTCATCATGCAGCATCGTGTAGTTGAGCGCATCGATGCGCTTGAAATAGTCCGCGTTGAGCGTGTGTTGCGCACCAATGCGATGCGAGGTCTCGGTGCCGAGGTAGGATTGCAGGAGCTGCAGGACTGGCCCCAGGATCGACAGGCAGGGCAGGCTCAGCTCCCGGCAGTGATTTTCGAGCCGTTGCAGAAGTTCGTCATCGAGCAGCGTATAGAGAACGATACCCGGCGACTCCTCGATCTCTGCCAGTACACGATCAAGCTGCTTCTGGGTCCGCACCAAGGGATAAACGTGTTCCACCGCCGAGACGTTGGTGTATTGCGCGGTCGCGGCGCGCGCAACGGTGGTCAACGTCTCACCGGTTGCGTCGGACACCAGGTGTAGGTGGAAATAGCTGCTCGCACGTTGTGCCATGACGACGACAGGATAAATTGTGAACTTCTGGGGAGAAGGCCACGGGCGCGGGGTAAGTGCAAGTCCGCAATCGACCCGTTGGCTCAGACCTTCCACATCGTCGCTTTGGGGACGGCATGCAAGGCAGTCGGACGGTACGCGGGGTAAATGTGAATCTCCCCTGGATTTCACCGCTACGAACCAGCCGGGAGTAGTGACAAATCCCACTTTGTTGGTCGCTTCAAACGAACGGCATTTACTCCCCACAGCCATGGCATAACTTAGCCAGGCGTGGATAGCATGTGGACACCAATGTATGAGTCAAATCCACGGTGCAAGAATCACAACAAGAGTCTTTAAGTTTTAGGTTTACAGGAAGGGTGAAGCTGGGATCGCGCGGTGAATAAACCTCTTCTGGACGTTCTCGATCATCAGTGTCGGAATCCGCCGCCGATATGGCTGATGCGGCAGGCAGGCCGATATCTACCGGAATATCGCGCGGTGCGGGAGAAGGCGGGAGATTTTCTCAAGCTCTGTTTCAGTCCGGAGCTTGCCGCTGAAGTAACGCTTCAGCCCGTGCGTCGATTTGGTTTCGACGCAGCAATTCTGTTTTCGGATATACTGGTTGTGCCATATGCACTTGGCCAGTCAGTCCGATTTACTCTAGGCGAAGGGCCCCAGCTTGATGCAATTATCGATCGCCGAGGGTTGGCAGGGCTCAAGGCGCAAGTAGATCATGGCGTACTTGCGCCGATTTACGAGACGATTAAACGGGTCAAAGCGGATCTTTCGCGGGATGTTGCATTGCTCGGCTTCTGCGGCGCACCGTGGACGGTTGCAAGCTATATGGTTGCCGGCGGCGGCACATCGGAGCAGGAGCCTGCACGGCGCTTTGCCTATGGAGATCCGGATGGATTTGCCGAACTCATCGACAAGCTAGTCGATGCGTCCGCCAGTTATCTGATCCGGCAGTTGCAGGCAGGTGCGGACGCGGTGCAGGTTTTCGACACTTGGGCCGGCGTTTTGCCGGCGGACGAATTTCATCGATGGTGCGTTGGCCCCACCCAACGCATCATCGCGCAGGTGCGCAGCCACATGCCGGGTGCAAAGGTAATCGGATTTCCACGTGGTGTCGGCGCCTCGCTCCTGCGCTATGTCGAAGATGTTCCGGTCGATGCCGTCGGCCTCGATTGGACGGTCGATCCTGCTTTTGCGCGTGATCAGATTCAGCGGCGCGTGCCGGTGCAGGGAAACCTAGACCCGTTGGTGCTACTCGCCGGGGGCGCTGCGCTCGACCGCGCGGTCGATAACATACTCGAGGCGTTTTCCGAGCGACCCTTCATCTTCAATCTCGGACACGGCATCTTGCCGCAGACGCCGATCGCACATGTGGAGCAGATGCTTGCGCGCGTGCGCGGGACGAAATGACGATCGGAGCGGCGCATGTACGTGTGGTTGAAAGCATTCCACGTCATGGCGATCATCGCCTGGATGGCGGGAATGCTCTATCTGCCGCGGCTCTTCGTCTATCACTGCGAGGCCGAGCCCGGCTCCAAGCAGTCGGAAACCTTCAAGGTCATGGAGCGGCGGCTGCTCAACGCGATCATCACGCCGGCG
>DASRAF010000196.1:0-12782 GCA_035638295.1 Pseudolabrys sp. | reverse complement strand
GCTCGCATATTTCGGGTGCGTCGACCACGCCAAAGTTGCGCGCGCCGTTTCAGCCGCGGTGACGGGGCTTGCGACGCCGCTGCCGGATACGTCCGCCTTTGAGCAGGCGATCCGGCAGGACCTGACACCTGAGGATACGACTGGACTGCGCGCCGACACCAAGCTCCACATGGCGACAGTGCTCACGCGCCGCGTGCTCAACTCGTTGTCGGAGAACGTGACCCCATGACCAACTTCCTCGGGGAGGAAGACGTCGCGATCGAAGCGACGTTGAACGGCAAGCCGCTGAAACGGCGCGTGAAGGCGCGCCGGCACCTCGCGGACTTCCTGCGCCAGGACATGGAACTAACCGGAACCCATCTCGGCTGCGAGCACGGCATCTGTGGCGCATGCACCGTCATGATCGACGGCCGCACGGCGCGCGGCTGCCTCACGCTTGCGGCGCAGATTTCAGGCAAGTCGGTGGAGACCATCGAGGGCCTCTCGGAAAGCGGAAAGCTTTCGCAGCTGCAGAGCGAATTCATCGCGCGCAACGCCGCGCAATGCGGATTTTGTTCCTCCGGCATGCTGCTGACGGCCTACGAGCTGGTGGCAAGCGGCAGGAACATGTCGCGCGCAGAGATCCGCGAGTTCATCTCAGGCAACATGTGCCGCTGCACCGGCTACCACGCCATTGTCGACGCGGTGGAGGCCGTCATCGCCAAGAACGCTAAGACGAGTGCGGGAGGAAAAGCCTAGTGTCCGTAAACGAGGCATCGTCGACCAGCATTGGCGCGCGCATTCCGCGGCGGGAGCTCAAGCGCCTGCTCAGTGGGCAGGGCCGCTACATCGACGACATCGAGCTGCCACGCATGCTGCACGCCTGCGTCGTGCGCAGCCCGCATCCGCACGCCAAACTTGTCTCCGTGGACATCGCGGCCGCGAGGTGCGCGCCGGGCGTCGCTGCGGTCTTCACGGCGGCCGATATCAATCCAAGGTGCGAGCCGTTCGTCGGCGTGGCGCTACACCGGCCCGGGCACCGCTCGGCGCCGCAGCGTCTGCTAGTGGCGGAGCGGGCGGTGTGGCAGGGCCAGCCGGTGGCCGTCGTGGTGGCCGAGAGTCGCGCCGAAGCCGAGGATGCGGCCGAGCTTGTCGCGATCGAATGGGAGCCCTTGCCTGCGGTCGCCGATCAGCTGCAGGCGATCGCGCCGGACGCACCGATCATCCATGCCGAGCTCGACGACAACGTTGCATTCGATTTTTCCCTTGAGAAGGGTGAGCCGGCCGAGGCCTTCGCCGATGCCGACATCATCATTGAAGAGGAGCTACGCTTCGAGCGGCAGATGGCCGTGACGCTCGAAACGCGCGGGCTCATCGCCGATTTCAATCCCGGCGATGGTTTCCTCACTGTCATCCACGCGCACCAGTCGCCATTCCAGATGCAGGAGGTCTTCAGCCGACACCTGAAAATTCCCGAGCACAAGATCCGCGTGACCGCCCCCGACGTTGGCGGCGGCTTTGGTATGAAGCTCAACGTCTATTCCGACGAGATCGCGACGGTCATAGCGAGCATGCTGCTCGGCCGGCCGGTCAAGTTCTGCGTCGATCGGCTGGAGTCGTTTGTCTCCGACTCGCAGGCGCGCGACCATCGCATCAAATGCCGCATCTCGCTCAAAAAGACCGGCGAAATAACGGCCATGGAAATGGACGACATCTCCGCGGTCGGCGCCTACGGCATGCCGCTTCGCTTCAACGTCGCGGAAGGTATGATGGCGATCACGCTCGCTGGCGCGCCGTACAGGTTCGAGAACTACCAGGCGCGCACTCGCTCCGTCTACGTCAACAAGAACCTGATCGGGATGTATCGCGGCGTCGGCATGCCGCTCGCCTGTGTTGCGACCGAGCTGCTGACCGATCTCGCGGCAGAGAAAGTCGGCATCGACACGGTCGAGTTCAAACGCCGCAACTATTGGCCGAAAGCGTCCCTGCCTTGCCTCACCCCGGGCGGGCAGAAGCTCGAAAGCGTCTCGTTCCACGAGTGCCTGGAGAAGCTCGTCCGGCTAATGGATTACGACGCGCTGCGCAAGGAACAGGCCCAATTGCGCGTGCGAGGGACGTACCGCGGCATCGGTATCGCGACCTTCTGCGAGCAGACCGCCTATGGCCCGCCCTATTACGGTCCGTCCGGCGCATCGATCTCCACGCAAGACGGCTGCACGCTGCGGCTCGAACCATCGGGCTCGGTGCGCTGCATCACGAGCCTCACCGATCAAGGGCAGGGTACGCTGACGAGCGTTGCCCAGATCGTGGCCGATAGCGTCGGCTTGTCCATTGAGCAGGTCAGCGTGACGGGCGGCGACAGCGCGATCTCGCCCTATGGCGGCGGCGCCTGGGCCTCGCGCGGCACCGCAATCGGAGGCGAGGCGGCACTGCGGGCGGGCATGATGCTCAAGCAGAACATCCTCGCGCTCGCCTCTGCGATCACGCAGACGCCGGCCGACGCACTGACGATCGCCGGGGGCGAAGTGATCAACACGCGTACCGGCCAAGCCGTCATCAGCCTCGCCGACGTCGGACGCATCGGATATTTCCGGCAGGACACCTTGCCGGCCGACTTCGACTTACAGCTTTCAGTCAGCGCGAGCTTCGTCGCCAACGACAAGATGTACTACATGGCGAATGGCGTGCAAGCGAGCTACGTCGAAGTGGACTGCGAGACCGGCTTCATCAAGATGCTGGGCCAATGGGCCGTCGATGACTGCGGGCGCGTGATCAATCCGCTCCTGGTCGACGAGCAGGTGCGCGGCGGGATCGTGCAAGGCATCGGTGCGGTGCTTTTTGAAGAGTGCATCTACAGCGACGATGCCAATTTGCTGAACGGAACGATGGCCGACTATCTCGTCCCTATGGCGTCCGAGATGCCCGACATTGTGCTCGACCATGTCGAGACACCCGAGGCATCGACTAGGCTCGGCGCCAAAGGTATCGGCGAAGGCGGTCTGATTGGGGCGATGGGTTCTGTATGGGTTGCGGTAAACGATGCCTTGAAGCCGCTCGGCGCCAAGATCCGCCATCAGCCCTTTACACCAGAGCGGATCCTCGATGCATTAGTGCGGAAAACGTAAGGAACGCGCCGCGTGTGGCAGAGGCACTCCGGCGTGGAGTGAGCGACTGATCAATACCCCGGAATGCAATAGCTGATGGTGCAAATTCCGCTGCGGCGTAGGGGGGTGCAGAGGATCGAACATAGATGACCTCGAAACGAACGCTGATCCGAGGCGGTCAAGTATATAACCACGACGGCGATGTCCATAAGCCGGCGGTCGCCGATATCCTGATCGAAGACGACAAGATAGTTTCGGTTGGTGCCAATCTTACATCCGATGCCGTGCACGAAGTGATCGATGCATCCGGACGGTTGGTCGTGCCCGGGCTCATCAATGCGCACTATCATTCGCATGATGTTCTGTGCCGCGGCCTGTTCGAGGAGCTTCCGCTGGAAATCTGGCTTCTCTACACCTTGCCCATGGGAGGCGACCGCAGCAAGGACGAGGTGCGGGCACGCACCCTGGTGGGCGCGCTGGAGTCTTTGCGGTGCGGCATCACCACCGTCCAGGACATGCTCGGGCTTTCTCCGCTCACCGACGAACAGACCGATGTCGTCATCGCGGCGTATCGCGAGGCGGGGATTCGCGTGGTGTTCTCACCCATGGTCTGGGATATTCCTCCAATCGCGATGGTGCGCCACAAGGACAGCCTCCCGCCTACCGTCCAGGAGATGTTAGGGAACAAGCCGCGGTCGATTCGCGAGCAGCTCGACTACCTTGAGCACCAATTCAAACGCCATCCTGCGAGCGGGACCTTGCACTGGGCCATTGCGCCGTTCGCGCCACAGCGCTGCACGCCGAAGATGCTGCAAGGATGCGCCGAGCTAGCCGATAAATATGACCTTGCCGTGTACACCCATGTGTATGAGACGCGCGGTCAGGTCCTCATCGCGCGTGAACTATTCGCGGATCATCAGGGTTCCCTGATCAGCTACATGGATGCTGTCGGCCTGCTCGGACCCAGGCTAAACATTGTCCACAGCGTCTGGATCTCCCGCCAGGAGATTGATCGCATAGTAGCCGCCGATGCGGGCATCGTGCTTAATCATCTCAGCAACTTCAAACTCAAGAGCGGCATTGCCCCTATCCACGACATGCGCCAAGCAGGCGTGCGCCTAGGGCTCGGCTGCGACAACTGCAGCGGTAGCGATGTGCAGAGCATGTTCCAGGCGATGAAGATGTTTTGTCTCATCGCGGCCGTCAGCGATCCGGAGCCGGGGCCGGGTCTAGCGCACGAGGTTCTTCGCCATGCCACGATCGGCAACGCACGTACCGCCGGTCTGGCCGCTCGCCTCGGCGCCATCCGTCCAGGATACAAGGCGGATCTGATTCTAATCGACCTCAACGACGTCGCTTACCTTCCCTACAACAGCGCGGCGCGACAGCTCGTTTATACGGAATCGGGCCGTGGCGTCGAAACCGTGATCGTCGACGGCCGGATAGTGGTCAAGAATCGTGTGGTGAAAAGCATCGATGAAAAAGCCCTGCGTCGCGAGGTCGTCAGTCTCATGCGCCACTTCATCGCCGACTATGACTCTATGGTGAAATCCCGTAAGGCTGCGCTTCCTTACATGCTGGATGCGCACCGGCGAATGTGGGGGCCGGATATCGGAATGAATCGGTTCATCGGCCGAGCGCGCTGACCTCGGTGGGACTCACGAGGGCCCGCAGGCATTCCGAGTTACGATGTTGGCGATGGCGATGCGAAGCTGACCAGCGGGTTCTCTTGAGCGCGCATGAGCTATCTGCCATTCCTCGATTTGGGTGCGGGACAATGATGAATTCCAGGAGAAACGAATGGCGCTGGACAAGGAAGCGGCGAAGAAGGTTTTGGCGGAGATCGATCGCAATGAATTGGCCCAACTTGGCTGCGACCTGACCAGCATTCCGAGTCCGACTGGGAAGGAGAAGGCGATCACGGAATTCATTCTCACCTGGTTCGCGACAAATGGACTCAAGGCCGTGCGTCAAGATGTGGAGGTGGACCGCCCCAATGCCGTTGGCATTCTCAAGGGCGACGGCACGGGGCTAAGTCTCGGTTTCAACGGCCACACGGACACGAGCTTCACCGGCACCGGCGAAGACCTTCGCATGGTCGGCAACATCGAACCGGAAGCGGACCTCAAAGGCCGCATCGTCGGCAACAGGGTGCAGGGCCTTGGCATCTCCAACATGAAGGGCGGCGTGGCCGCGTTCATGATCGCGGGCAAGGCATTGAAGAAGAGCGGCATCAAGCTCAGGGGCGACGTGATCCTGGCTGCAGTGGTCGGCGAAATATCCCGCACCCCCATCGGCCCCTGGCAGTCACAAGACTATCGAGGCGAAGGCACCGGCACGCGCCATCTTTTGACCCATGGGATGCATTCCGACTACGCCGTCTGCGCGGACGGCTCGGATATGAATATCGTGTGGACCCAAACCGGCGTCGTCCAGGCCAAGATCACCACCTTCGGCAAAGCGGAAGCCGCGTGGGGAACGAACCGGTCGGCCTATCCGATGGAAAAGGTGAACGCCATCGTGAAGATGACTAAGATCATCGACGCGCTGGAGCGATGGGGAGCGGAGTTCGAACAGAAACACATCTACAATTCTCCCACTGGCCCATTGCTTCCCAAGGTTAATATCGGCGCGATCGAGGGCGGTGCGCCCTACCGGCCGAACTACTTCCCCGGCGTTTGTTCCATCTACGTCGACGTACGCATACCTCCGCACGTCCGCCCGGTCACGATCAAGTATGAACTGGAGCAAGCCCTCGACAAACTCGGCCTTGATTACGAGATGGACATCTACAAATCGCTCCTCGGTCACGAGGGAAAAAATGTCGAGCCGCTGGTCCAGTCGGCAGAAGAAATCTACCAGTACCTGTTCGGCGAAAAGATCAAGCCGGAAACGCCGGACCGCGCCAGCATCTGGACCGACACCAACGTCTACAACGAGCTGGGGATACCAGCCATCAAGATCGGCCCGCGCGGCCGGCGCATCAGCGCAAGAAACGAAGAGATCGAGATCGATGTGATGGTGAAGGCGGCGCAGCTCTATGCGCTGATGGCGTTGGACATTTGTAGCCGGAAAAGACCGCGGGCTGGGTGAACGCGAGACGCGAAGCGTCGCTTCCGAGCTCCTCCCCCGGGAGCATCGAACAGGATGCCCTGCGTCGCGAGGTCGTCGGTCTCCCGCGGCACTTCATCGCCGACTATGACTATGGGGTGAAGCCGCCGCGCAATCACGACGGCTATCACTCGGCCTTGATGCACCGGCGCTCTCGACCATGATGCCTCCGGGACTCAGCCCAGAAGATTCATTTGAAATCCAGCGCGCCGAACGACGGCATCACGAGACTCCTGCATTCGTTGGCGGACGCGTTGCTCGTCAACACCCACGAGGCTGCCGTGCCACTTGCGAACTTTTCCGGCGATAAAGACGCTCTCGACGTGGCTAGGATTCATGAGATTCACGACGGCTCCTGGCGCATTGTTCAGCGGCCAGACGTCGAGACTATCGGCCCGCAGGATGAGGATGTCCGCCTCTTTGCCAGGGCTGAGCGTGCCGACTTTGCCGTCGAGATTAGCACAACGAGCACCCTCGATGGTGGCGAATTCGAGGACCTCTCGACACGTCAACAGCGGTGGTAGATTCTGCTCGCCGTTGCGCCCGCGTTGGAGGACGAAATAGCGCTGCGCAATGGCGGTCGATCGCATGAGCGTGAAGAAATCCGATGAGAGCGTCACCGCGTGATCGGAGCTAAGGCTGGGACGCACGCCGTTGTCGAGCGCGTCTTGTATCGCCGGAGTTCCGTGCCCCATCGTCATTTCGATCGGAGGCGAGAGCGACACGTGACCGCCGCTGTCCTTGATCAAACGCCAGGTATCAGCCGGAAAATGCAGACAATGAATATATTCGTCGCCCGGGCGCAGCAGACCGGAACGTGAGAGCTGCAGCAGCTTCTCGCCGTCATTGCGCTGGGGAAGCACGTTACGCACGTGTACGACGATGGGCACACCGACCTCGCGCGCGCGCGCGAACATCTTGGGATCGGGAGGTGCGCCCAGCGCGACCGTCAGCAGCTGGTCTTTGGAATTGAAATAGGTTCGTTGCAACCGGGAGATATCCTGCGGGTACTGGACGCCAGGGCCTTTCCCGTCCGAATAAGCGAAGACCGCCCGGAGGCCGGAATCTTGGAGGGCACGGATCAAGGCGTCGCTGTGCTCTGGCGTGTTGTTGACTTGCGAGACATCCACGACAGCCGTCGTGCCCATTTCGATCATCCCGAGCGCCGTCGACAGCATGCCGATGTATGCGTCTGCAGGCGTGAACGCCGGCGTTAATGTGCCGATGATGTCACGATTGTAGTCGGGATCGACCCGACCATTGGACAGGATGTTGCGCAGAATGCCCTGATAGGAGTGGCTATGGGTATCGACGAAACCGGGAATCAGAATCCGATTGGAGGCATCGACGACTGCCACGGCGTCACCCGATACTGCAATATTTGGCCGGACCTCACGGATCTTGCCATCCTCGATCAGCACGTCCGCCTGCGCGAAGTCACCGACTTGTCGATCAAGGGTTAAGACCACGCCGCCCTTGAGCAGGACGCGGCGCTGCTGCAGCAGGCGGTTGAGTTCGATATCGCCTGCGCCCTGGGCCATCGCTGCTTCGGGCATGACTTGAGCTGCAGTTCCGCCCGCGGCAAGGGCCGCGCTTACTTTGAGGAAATGACGACGCGAGTTTTCCGGCGTCGGCGATGCACTGCAATCGCTAGGGTTCGCCTCTGAAGTTGCGGGCGCTGTCGGCTTGCTCTTGCTCTGCTCAGCCATTGTCGTTCCTCCCTTATCGATTCATCGCGGCCTCAGTATCTCTCTCGCCCGCCGTGCCAAGTCGGCAGATGTGGCCATGATCCTCGACACCAGCGCTTGCACGTTCTCGCCGGTAACCGGATCGACCTCCATCCCGAGCCTTTCGGCCTCGGCGCGGAATGCGGAATCGTTCATGGTCGCGTCGAAAGCGCGGCGCAGCATCTCGAGCCTTTGTGGAGCGATGCCGGGCGGGGCTAGGAACGGACGCGACATTCCGAACTTCGCGAACACGATCTCCATGATCTGCCGATCGTCGGGTGTTCGGGCAAGCTCGATGGCCGTGGGCACGCTTTTGAGGTCGGGACGTGTTTTAAGGCCCATTTGAAGGAGGATGTTGATTTTCTTGTCGCTGATCCATTGTGGTCGCGTCGAAGTGAGCGTGCTCCAATCTTTGCCCGCTTCCCCCTGAACCTCACCGTTTTCGACCGCGAGGTCGACTTCCGCGGCACCCGCATAGCCGTGTACAACCTTGAACTTCGTCCCGAGCAGGTTGTTGCTGAGCATTGCCAAGATGTAGCTGTCGGAGCTTGTCGCGCTTGCCCCCAGCACGACCTCCTTCATGGTCGCCTCTTGCAGGGTCTTCACGCCGGACGCATGCCACGTCACGGTCACGAACACGGTCTGCATGATGCTGCCGATCCAACCGAACTTCGTTGCGTCGAACAGTGCGTTCTTGCCGTCCGCTGACAAGGTCTGAAACAGCTTCTCGAAGGGTAGGCCATTCTGTACGGTTGCGAGCTCACTGCCGTCGCTCGCAGCGCGATTGTAAAGGTAATTGGCCAGCGTCAGCCCGCCCGCTCCGGGCATATTTTTCGCAATGATCGACGGGTGGCCGGGGATGTGACGCGAGATGTGGCGAGCCAGTGTGCGCGCATAAAGATCGTATCCACCACCCGCTGTCGTCCCGATGAAAAGCGAAATCTGCTTGCCCGCAAGATATTCGTTCGCCACTTCCGAACGGACCTGCGGGCCACTTAGGGCGATCAAGCTCGCGAAAGCCACGACGCTCAATCTGCCGATCCCCGGCTTCATCGCTGACATCTGCAGGTTCAACTCGTCCAATATAGCAGGTGAGTGACAGTCGGGCGCCTTGCTATGGCAGTTCCGCGAGCAGCCGTCCGAAGCCAGGCTTGGTTTCGCGCACGCTGAGACGCTTGTGAATTTGCCATGCCTGGCAGATCGTGGCGTGCACGACCGGGACCTGAAGGTCCGTTTCGAGCATTTCGACGACGCGTGCCGTTTGCCAGCCGCCACCCTGGATGTAGATGCCGTCCGTGCCGGGATGCTTCCGAAAGAGCTTTTTGACATGCGCGTAGAGCGTCTGCGCGGAAATTTGGGCGACTTGGTCGAAGGGAACGTCGATGGGCTCCATCGACACGGCTTTCATGCCGGCCTGGGCCATGTAGTCCAACACGATCTTATTTTGGACCGCCGAGTAGCTGGCGCCGATGAATTTCTTGATTCCCAATGCGCGGAGCCCGGCAACCTGCATCTGCGGATCAGTGACGATCTGCGTCTTATATTTCTTCTCCCATTGGCGGATGAGCCTGGCTTCGCCTTCGTAACCCAGAAGCATGAACGGCGGTGCACCCGCAGCAATGATCAGGTCCACGCCTTGCTCCGCAAGCTCGGCGACGAATCGCTCGTATTTCGGAATCGATTTTTGAAATTCTGCAATGGTGCCGGCTTTGAAATTCAGCAGCAAAGGTACGATCCCGATTCCTTCGGGCAAGATACGGATCAACTCCTCTAGCGTGCCCGGACGCCGGGTCGGCCTGACCATTCCAACAACGCCGCGCCAGAGCGTAAAACTCATCGATCCTCCAAATTTTTCTGCCGAGTGTCGTCACTAAAGCAGGGCCGGGTTTTCGACACAAGCTGCCGAACAGACCGCTCGCGCGGGGCTGCGGTTGAACGAGTGGCGGTGTGGATGCATAAGAGCACGTCAGTTGCTGCTGTAGCTCGGGGGAAAAGTCACATGTTTGGGTGGCGCGCGCGCATCGGATTGATCAAACCGACTCATCGGGGCAAAGGCTTTCATTTCTGGTACGACCGGGCGCCTGAGGGAGTAGAAATCGTGCCTACCTTCGTGGGTTTTCGCCGCAGCGATCGGCAAACCTTCGAAAATGCGTTCGAGCGGATCGAGCAGATCGCTGGTGACTTGCAGGCCGTCGGCTGCAACATCGTCGTTGTGAGCGGGACGCCGCCCATTCTGCTCAAGGGCCTCGATTTCGAGCGCCAATGGGGTGATCGGCTATCGCAGAAGATCGGCCTGCCCGTGGTGACGCAGATGGAGCCGCATGCGCTTGCGTTGTTGGCGCTGGGCATCAAACGCGTCGCCATCGCCACATATTATGGCGACGAGCTCAACGATGCGATCGTCCGCTATTTTGCACGGTTCGACATCGAGGGAGTTGTGCTGGGAGGACTTCGCATCGAGGGTCGTCAAGAAGCGCTCTACACGACCTCTCTGCGAGCGCTGGATGAGGTCTCCTATATGCAGGTCTATCAATACTGCAAAAGCGGCTACCAAAGCCTCAAGCAGCCGGTCGATGCGATCTATATCAATGGCGGCGGTTGGGACGCGCCGCCGGCAATCGATCTCCTGGAACGAGACCTTGGCACCAAGGTGGTGTTTGCTTTGGCGGCGGAAATGTGGGCGACCTACAAACGGCTGGCGATCGAGCTCTCGGTTGCCGACTGCGGCGCGCTGCTGCGCGGCAATTTCGCGCTGCCGCCGCGCCCGTGAACTGCATGGGAGTGGAGAATGGCTGAACCTGCGAAAATCATCGTTACTGGCGCGGCGCAGGGCATCGGCCACGCGGTGGCGCTGCGCATGGCGGCGGCCGGCGCGTGCATCGCCGTCTGGGATACGCAAACCGACGGCGCCGAGCAAACCGCGAGTCTGTGCCGAGGAAAAGGTGCGCAGTCGCTGGCCTGGCGCGTCGACGTGGGCGTGGCCGACGAGGTCGAATCCGCGGTAGCGGCGTTCGAGCGGGAATGGGGGAGGCCGGATGGCCTCGTCAACAATGCCGGAATTTTTCCGCGCGCGCGGGCGCTCGACATGGAGCTCTCGGAATGGGAGCGCGTGCTGCGAGTCAATCTGACCGGCACCTTCCTTTGCGCGCGCGCCGTCGCCCGCGCGATGAAGGAGGCGGGCAAAGGCGCCATCGTCAACATGGCGTCGGGCCGGGCGCTGGCCGGCGCCGCCAAGGGGCCTCACTATTCCGCATCCAAGGGCGGCATCATCGCGTTGACGAAATCACTGGCGCTTGACTGGGCGCCCTACGGCATCCGTGTGAATTGCGTCATTCCGGGAGTGACCGACACGGCGCAGCCGCGGGGGGAGCTCAGCGATGACGAGCTCTACGCATTGGGATCGCGCATACCGCTTGGGCGGATCGCCCAGCCGCAGGACATCGCCGCCGCAGTGGCTTTTCTCCTCGGTGACGATTCCGCGTATATGACCGGACAGTCGATCGCCGTGAACGGTGGCGCCATCATGCTCCCCTGAGTCAAACGGCTCACCCGCTCATTGATTGATGGTCGTGCCGGTTGCGGCGATGACTTCGCCCCATTTCTTGGAATCCGCCTGCATTGCCGCCAGCATCTCATCAGGCGAGCTGGCGATGATCTGCATCCCTTGTGGCGTAAGCGCGGCAACGAATCGAGGATCGGACGCCACTTTCTTGATTTCCCGCGACAATCGATCGATCACAGTCTGCGGCGTCTTCGCCGGCGTGAGCATCCCGAACCATGAACGCACTTCATAGCCCGGCACTCCGGCCTCTTCCAATGTGGGAATCTCAGGCATCAGCCGGGATCGTCGTGGGGATGCAATCGCGAGGATCCTCAGCTTACCCGCCTCCATCAGCGGCTTCACCGAAGATTGACCGATCAGGATCATGTCGATCCTGCCCCCCATGAGATCCGCCATCGCTGTTGTCGTGGCCCGGTAGGGGACGTGCACGATATCGGTTTTGGTCATCAGCTTGAACAGTTCCATGCCGATGTGTAGCACGGTGCCGACGCCCGTCGAAGCGTAGTTGAGCTTGCCCGGATTCGCTTTGGCAAGAGCAACCAATTCCCTAACGGTACCGGCTTGCACCGCGGTGTTGGTCACAAGCACCAAAGGCAAGGTGGTGACGATACTCACCGGCGCGAAATCGCGGAACGCATCGTAAGGAAGGTTGCGATAAAGATGCGGATTGATTGTGACTGTGCTGTCGACCAAGCTCAACAGCGTGTAGCCGTCGGGCGCGGCTCTGGCGACCTGGCCGGCCGCAATCCCACCGTTTCCGGCAGGCTGGTTCTCGATAATCACAGGCTGGCGCATCGATTCGGACAGCCGCTCCGCGACCGCGCGGGCAACAAGGTCGCCTGCGCCGCCAGCAGCGGTGGTGACGATGAGATGAATTGGTTTGGTGGGATAGAGATCATCCGCGCCGACAGACACCGCATACAAAATCAGCGCGAGGCACCAAGACAACGCTGTCAATGAATTGAGATTAAAACTCCGTCTCATCGAGCCCTCTGCGACGGCCCACGCGAGCGTTTTGACCACAGCCTGCCGCTGGACGGGTGGCGACGCGCGTCCAAAGAATTGCGCCCGATCCTGCAACCTTGCGTGTTAGTGCATGACGTTATAGACCATCTTGCCGCCGACCATGGTCAGCAAGGGTTTGATTCCCGGAATCTCGTCTGCCGGCACCGTCAGGTAATCCCGGTCGAGAACCAGCAGATCGGCATACTTGCCCGGCGCAAGCGATCCCAGGTTTCCCTCCTGGAAGAGAAAGGCAGCATTGGCGCGTGTGTGTGCGATCAGCGCCTCTTCGCGGGA
>DASRAF010000195.1:0-6211 GCA_035638295.1 Pseudolabrys sp. | reverse complement strand
CGGCAGATTGGCGGAAAGTGCCTTGACGGTCGCACCATTTGAACGGCCGATGATCGTGGGCGCGCCTGGTGTCAGGCCGAAATCGATGTTTTCAGCGAGCAGGGCCCGGAAGACCTTCGTACCATCGCCAAGCGACACGATGTCGGCGTCGATACCGGCCTTCTTGTAAAGGCCGAGCTCTTTCGCAACGATCGGCGGCATGTGAACGATATTCGGCGGCGATGTCGGTATGCCGATGACGATTTTGGTTTGGGCCAAAGCCGCGCCGGGCAGTGCCAGGCCGCCCGCCGCGAGCGCTATCAAAGCCCCAAAAGTCTTGCGCATTCTTGATCCTCCCAGATTTTTGCGTTCGCGCGGTATCCCGCGTCGTCCGGCGATATAACGCCGGAAAGCACGATTTTGCCCGATCATACCCCTAAAAACAACGAAACGGGACTTGTAATCCGGCTGTTCCGAGAGCGGAAACTGGCTTTGACCCGAGCAAACGGCCATGCCTTATTGCGCTCCGCTACACCCTCGGCTTCACAACCATGGTCAGATTCGTCGTCGAGTACGGGAGAGATACCGATCCACCCGCGGCCGATGGCCGGCTGGACGGTCCAACTTTCCACCGCAATCACGAACCGATCTGGTCGGCGGTGTCGGATTTCCTGTCGACGCAGACCGGCGACGTCCTGGAGATCGGCAGCGGTACCGGCCAGCATGCGATGGAGTTTGCGCGTCGCGCTGGGCATCTCAATTGGTGGCCGAGCGACATATTTGACTCGCATCTGAAAAGCATCGCCGCCTGGCGCGCACAGTCGGGTCTTGAAAATCTGAAACCGCCGCAACGAATTAATCTCTTGGATCCGGACTGGACCTGGATCGGAGGCGGGCCGCTTGCCGCAATGCTCTGCATCAACGTGCTGCACATTTCTGCTTGGACTGTGTCGCGGAATCTGATGAGTGGCGCTGGCAAGTTATTGAAAGAGGACGGTCGCTTGTTCGTCTATGGACCGTTCAAACGTGACGGCAGTCATACGGCACCGAGCAATGCGCAATTTGATGCGACCTTGCGGGCGCAGAACCCTGAATGGGGCGTGCGCGATGTCGGTGATTTAAACGAGCTTGCCCTGGAGAGCGGGCTCGCGCCGGCGATCGTCACACCAATGCCGGCCAATAATCTCGTACTGGCTTTCACCCGCACGCTTCGGCACAATTAGTTGACGACACAAAAGAACGAAACCATGGCATCCGAACCTGTCCACGACATCGCCCATCTTGCACATGTTGAACTCCTCACCCCCAAATTCGAGGAAAGCCGCAGGTTTTTCGTCGACGTCATGGGCATGACGCAGAGTGGTGAAAAAGCCGACAGCGTCTTTCTGCGCGGCTGGGATGACTATGAGCAGTATTCGCTCAAACTGACGGCAGCAAAGACTTCCGGCCTCGGACACGCGGCATTCCGGACCCGTTCGCCCCAGGCACTGGAGCGGCGTGCAGCCGCACTGAAGGGATCAGGCTTCGATATCGGCTGGAGCGACGGCGATTTCGGCCATGGCAAGACATTTGAGTTCCGGGATCCGGATGGCCACAAATTCGAGATCTACTACGAAACCAAATGGTATGAGGCTCCACCCGAACTCAAGCCAGCACTCAAAAATCAGGCGCAACGTTATCCGGCGCGCGGAATAAACGTGCGACGCATCGATCATTTCAACGGACTTGCTGTCGACATCAAAGCCAACCGCGAATTTTTTCAAAACTATCTCGGCTTCATGCTGACCGAGCAGATTGTACTCGACGACGGCACCGAGGCAGGCATGTGGATGACCGCGACGAACAAAAGCTATGACTTTGCTTACACGCGCGACCACACCGGCACCAAAGGACGCCTGCATCACGTCACCTTCGCGCTTGACGCCCGCGAGGATGTGCTGCGCGCGGCCGACGTCTTTCTGGAAAATGGCATTTATATCGAGACCGGGCCGCACAAACATGCGATCCAGCAGACTTTCTTTCTTTATGTGTACGAACCCGGTGGAAATCGGGTCGAGGTGTCTTGTGCGGGCGCGCGTCTCGTCCTGGCGCCGGACTGGAAACCGATTACCTGGACCGAAGCGGAGCGGAAAAAAGGACAGGCTTGGGGACTTCAAACGATAAAATCTTTCCACACCAAGGGGACGCCGCCCGTGGCTGGCGTTCCGGAGTCGTGAGAGCTAGTCACCTTCATGACCCGCCGCAACACACCGCGCATTTCATTTATCGGCTTTGGCGAAGCCGGTCAGGCGATAGCTTCTGGTCTGCGAGAAACCGGCATTGAACGCGTCGCCGCCTGGGACATCCTGTTCCCAGAGCGAACAGGCACACAACTGAAAGAGGCGGCGGAGAGCCTGGGCGTGCGTGTGGCCTCATCGGCGCGTGACGCTGCGCGGGAAACGGACGTGATCATATCCGCGGTCACCGCTGCTTCCAGCGTGGACGCGGCCCGTTCGGTCGCGTCAGACCTGTCCGGCAATCCGTATTATCTCGACATCAATTCAGTGTCGCCCGGCCGCAAGCAGGAGACAGCCAAGTTACTGGGCGAGTGTGCCCGTTACGTCGATGTCGCCGTCATTGCGGCAATCTACCCTGCTCGACACCGGACGCCGCTATTGCTATCCGGTCCGCACGCCGAGGGCATTTCACCTCTGCTACATGAAATGGACATGCAATTCTCGGTCGTCGGTCCAGAGGTCGGATCGGCAGCCGCGATCAAGATGATCCGAAGCGTAATGATCAAAGGTATGGAGGCACTT
Organism: Pseudolabrys sp.; assembly: GCA_035638295.1. GTDB lineage: Bacteria > Pseudomonadota > Alphaproteobacteria > Rhizobiales > Xanthobacteraceae > Pseudolabrys. The sequence goes on along the minus strand of DASRAF010000195.1, from coordinate 3,434 downwards.
ACGCTCGAATGTTTCCTTGCCGCCGCCCGCGCCGGAGTGCTGGAGGAAGTGACCACCTCGCTGAAGAATAATTATCCAACGCTCGATTGGACAAAGATTGCCGACTACAATCTTGAGCGCATGGCGAGCCACGGTGAGCGTCGCGCCGCTGAAATGGAAGAGTCCGCCGCCACGCTCCGCGAACTGGGGCTCGACCCGCTGATGGTGGAATCCACCGTCAAGCGCCAGCGCGAGATGGGCGCGATCGGAAAAAAGGAAAGCGTGCGCGATACCCTGAAATCGGGTCGAGCCGCGATACTGCGCGCGATCAACGGCGTGTCCGAGCGTCGCTGATCTGCCGCTAAATGAACGCGCGTTCAGATTGAAAACGGGGATCACACACGCAAATTTCTTGTAATGCCAGCGAGTCCCCTCCTACTATGTTTCGTCGAAATTTTGGGAGGAGTGACATGCAGATCAAAAAATTAGCATACGCCATGTTTGTCGGAGTGGCTGCAGTTGCATTCGTAATTGGTTCGGCTGTGCCCAGCGAAGCCGCCAAGAAAAAGAAGGCAGCGGCCGCAGCGCCGCCGGCGGCCCCGGCTGCGCAACAGTGGCAAGCCCCGACGTGCTGGGGAGCGCCCTATGCGCCGGTCTGCGCGAGCAAGGGCGGCCAGAATTTCAGCTATATCAATGCCTGCTATGCCATGAAGGACGGCGCTTCCAAAGCCAAGGCCGGCGCCTGCAAGGTCGCCAAGGCCAGCGGCAAGAAGAAAAAGGCCTAAGCACTTTTGCTTCGGAAAACGAACGGGCCGCTGCTTGCAGCGGCCCGTTCCAGTTTAGGATTTCTCGTGTGATCACTTTTTTCGAGGCGGGATCTGCAATAGCTCGGCTATCTGGTCCTGGGTCAGCGGCTTGTCCAGAAACTTCAGCTGCACTGCATCGCGGATTGCTCCATCAAGATCGGCAAACTTATCGGTCTGCATCGTTTCTTTCGGCTGAAATTTGTCCATGGACTCTTTCAGCACATCGACCGGCTGATTCATCTTCTTTGAGTACATCTCGAGCGCCTTAGGATCGGAATACATCCAATCGACGGCCTCGCGGTAGGCCTCCATGAAGCGCATGATCGCATCGCGCTTGGTCTTGAGTGAATCGGCATTGACGATGAGTGTTCGCACCGTCTGTCCGCGCAGCGAAGGAACGTCGCTGCCGCGGGCCAAAATGCGAATCTTCCCTTCCCTGAGTTCGCGCAGGCCGAATGGTGGCGCTGCCCACCCTATGTCGACCTGACCAGACATGACTGCGGTCAACGTAGCGGCGGGACCGCCGGTTGCCGTTGGTTTGGCTTTTGCACCAAGTTCGCTGATGAATGCGACAACGATGTTGTTCGAGCTCGAACCATTGGTCGAATAGGCGATCGTGTTCTCCGCGGTAGCATCCTTCAAATTCTGAAGTTTCGAGTCTGACTTGACGTACCAGTAGAGATCGCCTGTCCCGGTGAACGCCGGGGCAAGAATACGTACCGGCGCACCCTTGGCGAAGGCACGCATCGCCCCGGCTGCGCCAACACCGCCTCCGATATCGGCGCTGCCAGAGATCACGGCCTGAATGGTCTCTCCCGCTCCTTGCGTGCCGGTGTTTTCAAGCACAAGGCCATGCTTCTTGAAGATGCCGGCATCCTGACCGAGCGTGGGCGCCTGGTTCTCCCAGTTGTTGATTTGCCCGATGACGACCTTCAGCGTGTCGTCGGCGTGAGCACCAGCAATGCTCAACGCAAGCGGCACCGCAATGCCGAGCGCGCCGACAATGTTCTTGAGTCTGTTCATGCAATTTCCTCCCATTATTATTTTACGGTATCGCCCCACCTGAACAACACTGTATCAGCGCCGACGCTTTACCGCCCGCTTTGGCTTGGCTTTTGTGCGTACGCGTTTTGCTCTTGCCGACACCGGCGTGGCCTTCTTGGCAACCGGCGCCCGACTTGGCGTCTTGTTGGCCACGCGCATCGACCAATACTCCCAGGACCGTGTCAGGCCCGTGGTCTTGCCAGTGATCTCGCCGGCCAACTTGGTTTCACCCGCTGAAAGGGTGGCGATGTTGGAGCCGAGAGTCATGGCGCGCACCTGGTATTCCGCATTTCTCGCGGAGTAGACCGAACGAAAGACGCAGTCGCGCACACTTGAGCCGGCGACAGTGACGCCGTGTCGCATCATCAACACCATCCAACGCTTGCCCAGAGCGCGAGCCAGGGCGGCGCCCTCCTCCGGCTTAACCACCAGCATGTTGGTGTCGCCGAATTCGTCGTGCTGATCCCAGAAGGGCGGCCGAATCCCGCCGACGGCCCCTAGATGAAAGATTGGCATATAGTCGGTGCCAGTCGCGAGCAACGGCATGAATGCCGGGCAATGGTGATGGCAGACGGAGTTCACGTCCGGTCTGGCCTTGTAGATCTCGCCGTGAATCACGCGCTCGGAATATTGACCTACGCCGGGGTCGCGCAGCGGCCGTGACTCGAGATCGTATTCAATGAAGTCGTCCGGCGTCACCAACTCGGGTGCGCGCGAACGCGACAATAGATAGCGGCGCGGATTGTCGGGGTGACGCATGCTGACATGGCCAAAGGCATCGATAATGCCCTCGTTCGCGACAATCCGATTGGCAAGCGCAAGTTCCTGGCGGGCTTCGTCAAATGAGTTGAGCACAGAGGTTTTCCTTAAAAGCGACTGACCGGCACGCATTATAGGACAACATAGCCGCCGGACTAGCGGTACAGAGCTTGACAGTTTGCGCTGGTTGGAGACGCTTCCTGCCACATGGCCGCATCCGCTCAGATCATTGTCGACCGCGTGAATCATCTCTATCGCCCGCCGCGCGGACGCGAGGTGCTTGCGCTTGATCAGGTCTCGCTCGAGGTCGCCAATCGCGAGTTTGTTGCTTTGCTCGGCCCTTCCGGCTGCGGCAAATCAACCTTGCTCTACCTGATCGGTGGCTTCCTGCCTGTGGAAACCGGTGCAATTCGCATCGATGGCCAGAACGTCGCCGGTCCGGGTCCCGACCGTGGCATCGTGTTTCAGCATTTCGCTCTGTTTCCATGGAAAACCGTTCGCGGCAACATTCTTTATGGCCTTGAGCGGCAGGGCATGCCGAAGGACGAGCGCGAGAAGCGTGCCTCGGACTTTATCAATCTGGTCGGCCTGGCCGGATTTGAGGACAGCTACCCATCGCAATTGTCGGGTGGAATGAAACAGCGCACGGCAATCGCGCGGACCCTAGCCTTCGATCCGAAAATTCTTCTGATGGACGAACCTTTTGGCGCGCTCGACGCTCAAACCCGAGGGTTGATGCAGAGCGAATTGTTGCGCATCTGGCAGCGCACCCCAAAGACGGTGATATTTGTGACGCACGACGTTCAGGAAGCTATCTATCTCGCCGATCGCGTTGCAGTGATGTCG
>DASRAF010000194.1:0-8673 GCA_035638295.1 Pseudolabrys sp. | reverse complement strand
ACTATGGCTTGGGTCAAGGGATTCCAGCAATGTGGCAACTTCACCTTCTACTGGAGCTTGATCAGGTAGCGGCAACAGTAGCCGCAAATTTCTGGAAGAAGTCATCCGCGACTTTTTTGGCGGCGCCGTTGACAAGACGCTGGCCAAGTTGCGCAAGCTTACCGCCAATTTGTGCTTCGACGCTGTAAGCCAGCAGCGTGCCGCCATCCTTTTCGGTCAGCGCAACCGTCGCCCCACCTTTCGCAAAACCGGCCACGCCACCATCGCCTTCACCCGAAATTCTGTAGCCGTTGGGAGGGTTAAGATCGGTAAGATGAACCTTACCCTTAAAGCGCGCTTTCACTGGACCGATTTTGGTCGTCGCCACAGCCTGGAATTCAGTGTCCGAAGTCTTGTTGAGTTCTTCACAGCCCGGGATGCACGCTTTCAGAACTTCGGGGTCGTTCAGCTTTGCCCACACAACCTCGCGACTGGCCGGCAGTTGAACCTCGCCCGTCATGGTCATTGCCATCACGCGTCTCCTTTACAAGCATCCCACGACAGATCGGCTTACGCCCTCACGATGGCCATGAAAAGACCTTTGCAAGGATCGCGCGGCGCACTAAGGGTGTCGCTCGATCTAGTGCCTAACAATCAAGATTTTAGGGGAGGACCTTAATGCCGACAATCAACGCGGACGATGGGTGCCCGATCAATGTGGAGGTCGAAGGTCGCGAGGGCGCGCCGGTACTCATGCTGTCGAATTCGCTCGGGACCACACTCCGTATGTGGGACGACCAGGCTCCGGAATTTGCGAAGTTCTTCCGGCTTGTTCGCTACGACCGTCGTGGACACGGTCTGTCCGGAGTGCCGAAAGGCCCCTACTCCATGGAGCGGTTCGGCCGGGATGTCCTGTCGGTGCTTGACGCGCTGAAAATCAGAAAGACCAATTGGTGTGGATTATCGATGGGCGGCATGGTCGGTCAGTGGCTGGGGGCGAATGCTCCCGATCGCATTGAGAAGCTGGTGCTCTCCAACACCAACTACCACTACGCCGACAAGACGCCGTGGAACGACAGAATCAAGCTCGTAAAGGAGAAAGGCCTTGGTGAACTTGTCGGGCCGAACATGGAGCGATGGTTCACAAAGGATTTCCGATCACGGGCGCCGCAGGCAATCGCCCGTATGTCGGAGTTATTTCTCACAACGAAGCCGGCAGGCTACATCGCATGTTGCGAAGCAATTCGCGACATGGATTTCACGTCCTCAAATCCACGCATCGCTTTGCCGACTTTGGTTATCGTCGGGAAACACGACCCAGCCACCCCACCCTCCGCCGGCGAAGCGATCCAAAGTCAGGTCAAGGGTGCGAAACTTGTGAGTCTTGATGCGGCTCATATTGCTAACATCGAGCAGCCCAAAGCGTACACTGAAGCCGTGCTCAATTTCGTGCACTGAGACAACTCATGGACGACAAGGAACGTTATGAGCGCGGAATGGCCAAGCGCCGCAAGGTGCTCGGCAATACGTGGGTCGATCGGGCGAATGCCAAAAAGAATGCGTTCAATGAGGAATTCCAAGATTTCATAACCCGGACGGCCTGGGGCGAAGTCTGGACGCGGCCACACTATGATGAGCGCACGCGCCGGATTCTCGTGATTGGCACGATGCTCGCGCTCGACAAGTGGGAAGAGTTCCGAATGCATGTGCGGGCGGCGCTCACGGAGGGCGGGTTCAACGCCGACGACATCAAGGAGATCATTCTTCAACAGGCAATCTACTGCGGAGTACCGGCTGCCAATCACGCTTTCAAGGAAGCTGCCGAAGTGATCGCCGAAATCGCAAAGAGCAAATAGCCCAAACCGCGCTTCCACCTCCCTCGTCATTTCGGCCCGAAAAGGCTTCAATAAGGTCATGGCCACCTGATGAGGACGTTCCATGCCGAAGGTGAAGGTTCGGACCGGTATGCCGAGTGTTCAGCTCGACAAAGCCGAGTTCAAAAGGCGATTTCGAGAAAGATTTTACGACCCTGATTTTGAGTCACTCAGGGACGAGATCGACAAGATCGCCGAGACCGCATGGTCCACCTATGACGAGTACCACAAGTCGCCACGTTTAACGAAAGCCGGTCCCGAGTTTGCCGACCCCGATTACGACATCTCGGTTGAATGGCTTGCCACCCGAGCAAATATTCGGACAGCCGACCGACGCCAGAAAAATCGCAAGTCGCCGTCGCGGGTTCTGATCGTCAACGGTTCTTCGCGCAGCGACAAAACCTGCCCCGGCGAAATGTCGAAGACCTATCGCCTGGTTTTGCTTGCAAAGGAGATCATTGAGAAGTCGCGCGGCTTCCAGGTTGAAATCCTCGACCTATCGCGCCTGACATCGGAATATGGCCGCGTCATCTACCCATGCAAGGCATGCGTTTCGACCGCACAGCCGCTCTGTCATTGGCCCTGCTCATGCTATCCAAACCACGCGCTCGGCCAGGCCGGAGACTGGATGGCCGAGATCTATCCGAAATGGGTTGCGGCTCATGGCGTAATGATTGTCTGCCCGGTGAATTGGTACCAGGCGCCCTCCTCACTCAAGCTGATGATCGATCGTCTGGTCTGCGCAGATGGGGGCAATCCCGACCCGACAACAACTCATGGCAAGAATGCGGCAATGGCAAAGGAGCTTGAACTGAAAGGCTGGCCCTATCCGCGTCACCTCGCGGGTCGTGTGTTTTCCGTGATCGTGCACGGTGACGCCGCCGGCACCGAAAATCTCCGCCGCATTCTCACCGACTGGATGTCAGATATCGGAATGATACCGTCGGGCCACTTGGCGTTGATAGATCGCTACGTCGGTTACCTGGCGCCCTATGCAACCAGCCACGACGATCTCGACCGCGACACGGACTTTCAGGACGACGTGCGCAATGCTGCCAAGGCACTGGTTCAGGCCGTGAAGGATCGACGCAGCGGGAAGCTCGACCCGCCTGACCGCGGGCTGCACGAAGCTCGCCCGAAATAAACTGTAATTACGTCAGGCCTGATAGCGCGGAGCGGCCCGAGCTGTGTCCTTGTCGACGGTGCTGTCTGCCGTGATCTCCCTATTTCGTTCGCGCGACGTACGAGCGCGCTCGAAGATGCAGAGGCCGACTGCAAACGCGGCAATCAGAAGCTGCACTGCGTGTTCGCGCATGAGATCAGACGTGTGCGTCGAGAACGCTGGACCGATCGCAGCGATACTGATGGCGACCGCTAGACTGAGACCGGCTTCCAACAGGCAACCGCAAGCTTGAGCGCTCCGAAAAACGCGACGCGCTTTATCGACCGAATCAGTCCAACTTTGAAAGGTCGACAATTGCGAAAACAAATTGCGAGCGCCATACGTCTTCGAGGCCATACGAGGGCATCGAGAGGATACGCAATCCGTCACAACCCCAGGCCCAAAGCGAAATGCAGCGCAATTGCGACGATAGCGGCAACCGCAACATTTGAGATTTTGCGGACGGATCCTCCTCACGTGAGGACCTCATGCGTAATCCGCTCAATTGCGAAGTTCAAAAGAAACCGAACCTTCCCCTTACCCGTTAGGCACTTAACCCTTTCGATTAACGAGACGGCGTCGAAGTTCCAATTCGGATTGCGCAGAAAACGGGTGGGCCTTGCCTGCGGACGCTCCTACATCGCGCTCAAGAAGGGCGACTTTATCTGAAAGAGGCACTATGACAATCGCACACACGAACAATGCCGTTCTGCGGCCCAGCCTCGTCTTGTTCGCAACGTCGCTTGGAGTTCTGCTCGCGCAAATCGATACGTCGGTCGTTAACCTCGCGCTCAAGAGCATTGCGCTCGATTTGCGTGCCGGTGTCAGCCAGATGCAATGGGTCGTGGATGCGTACAACCTAGCTTACGCCTGTTTGCTGCTTACCGGTGGGACACTCGGTGACCTTTATGGTCGCCGCCGCATTTTCTTGCTCGGTATCGTGCTGTTCACGGGTGGGACTTTGGTCTGTGCGTTTGCGCCCAACGCCGTAGCCTTGATCGCTGGACGTATCGTCAGCGGCATTGGCGCGGCGTTTGCGTTGCCAATGTCGCTGGTGTTGCTCACGTTGGCCTACCCGGACCGCGAAGAGCGTGTCCACGCGTTGGGCATTTGGGCCAGCTGCAATGGTCTCGCTTTTGTCATCGGTCCGACAGTAGGAGGCTGGCTCGTTGATAGCATCGGTTGGCGCAGCATCTTCTATATGAGCTTGCCCTTCTGTGCAGCCGCGTTGCTGCTGACGATGCAAGCTATCAATGAAAGCACGGAACCCGAGGGCCGCAGGCTCGACCTGCCCGGCCAGGTTCTTGCCGCCATCGGGCTGGGAGGATTTGCCTTTGCCGTGATCGAAGGGTCCCGTTGGGGCTGGAGCGCTCCATTGATCTTTATAATTGCGGGAGCTGTGGTTGCGATTATTGCTTTCATATGGGTCGAGGCGAAAACGCCGGGCCCTCTCTTGCCATTGTCGTTTTTTGGTCAGCCGGTTTTTTCCGCTGCGCTTGCGGTAGCGGGATTGATGACCTTTGGCATGTACGCGCTGCTCTTCATCATGCCGCTTTATTTTCAGACTGTACGTGGCAGTAGTCCTTTCACCGCCGGACTCGAATTACTCCCGATGTCGGTCAGTTTTGTCGTGGTGTCTCAGCTGGTGGGTTTTTTCACCAATCGATTCGGCCCCCGCGTGGTGATGACCGCAGGAATGGCTTGCATGGGCCTGGGCGCTTTGGCGCTGGCCGCCATTACTCAGAATTCGGGACCCGGTCCGATCGAAATGGCACTTGTCATCGTTGGCATCGGTCTTGGTCTGAACACTGCGCCGGTCAATGGCGTCGCTGTCGCAGCCGTTCCGCCTGCGCGATCGGGAACCGCTTCAGGAATCCTCAACACAGCGCGTATGGTTGGGGCGACACTTGGCGTCGCAATCCTCGGCTCGCTTTTTGCCGCTTATGCCGGCCAACAAGTCACCACGATTGAGAACTTTTTGACCGGGTTGCGAGCGGCTATGACCGCAGCGGGTGTGGCAGAACTGCTTGGCGCGGCTGTTGCGTTCACGTTTATTCGCGCGAGTTCGCTCGATGCGAAGAAGTAGCTTCAGCCCCCGCGACCGTCGCGGAAGGACTGCGGCGTCATACCTGTCTGTTTGCGAAAAAACCGTGTGAAGTGTGAAGGGTCTGAAAAAGCGAGGTCGTAGGCGATTTCGTGAATTGCCTGGTTTGTAAACACGAGTTGCCGCTTGGCTTCCGTCAGAACACGTTGGCGGATCAGGTGACCGGCGGTAACACCGGTTGCGCGTTTGACATGGTCATTAAGCCTGTCGGACGTCATGGCCAATTTCCCAGCGTAGAAGCTAATGAGACGTTCTTTTCGAAAATGTTCATCTACGAGCCGTCGCAGTTCATCGACCCGAGCATCCGAACGCGAAAGGGTTACGGTTCCGCTCCGCGCGCGGGATACAGCGAGCCGCACCACTTCGATGGCAATCAAAGCAAGCAGGCCGCGCATCGCCAGACGATAACCTTCGCGCGCCAACGCACTCTCTTCGTGCAAATCGGCGCAGAGCGTAGACAGTCGCTTTGCTTCCACCGCACCTGCGAGCGGCAACAGGGGCTCTGTGGCGACCGCCTTGAGCCGCGCCAGCGCCTCTCCCGACTGATCGCCGAGTGCGTCGGCAACATCTTCGGTGAAGCTAACGACCCAACCGTCGGTAACCTCGGGCGTGAAGCGGAAGCCATGCGCGGTCGTCGCCGGCACCAAAATGAGGGCTGGTGCGGAGAACCGCGTCGTTGCTGTCTCGAAGCTGAACTCGCCACCACCTTTCTCGATGAGCAACACCTGAAACAGATTTCGGTGACGGTGAGCGCGAATTGTCCAATCGTGAATTGACGATCGCGAAGAGATGGTTTCGATATGAATAAAGTCAAAAGCGGAGTCGTCAGGCGGATCGCCGTACAAGTGAAACAGCGGCAGCGACGACACCGTATTCATCCCACAAGCATATGTGACCATGCTTGCGAGGCCAACAGCCGACGGGGAAAAATGAAAACCCCGCCTCGCGGCGGGGCTTCCGTGTCTCTCTATCTTGCACCGTTAGCGGTTCTGCTGACCACCCTGCTGGTGACCACCCTGCTGCTGCTGGCCGGGTTTCTGCTGTCCGCCACCCTGCTGACCACCCTGCTGCTGACCACCTTGCTGTTGTTGGCCGGGCTTCTGGTTCGGGTTCTGATTTTGATTCATTTTCACTCTCCAACATGGTTGGAAGCGCTCTGATCACGCGCGCTCCGTAACTGGTAACAATGCGTGTGCGGGTGTTTTTGTTCCCATCAAATGCCCATCCAATATGGGGAAAAGCCCATCGGAACCTCGCGCGACCGGGAGTGTTCCCCTCCAAACGAGAGGAGAACCGACGATGGGACGATATCTCTTACTTTGGCTGCTCGGCATTCCGATCCCTATTCTGGTGCTGATCTGGTTCTTTGGTGGCCTTCACTAGCTTTGCCGCCAGCGTGCGAGACAGCAACGCTGGTGTCTGTGGCGCCCCGCTACGCCCTCCGCGACAAATTCCGCTTGATAACATCGCGCCCGCACCGCGTTGCCGCTCCCGCTATGCCCTGTTAAGCCTTTAATATCGGGGCGATCGGTCTTGGCCGGACGGAAGGCGTGGGGATGGAATGGAAGTCTTCCTACAACAACTAATCAACGGGATTACGCTCGGCTCAATTTATGGCCTGATCGCCATCGGATATACGATGGTCTTCGGCATTATCGGCATGGTGAACTTCGCCCACGGCGATGTATTTATGGTGTCAAGCTTCATCGCGCTCGTTGCTTTCCTGCTGCTCGTCAGTTTTCTCGGTAGCTCGTCGATCGCGCTCGTTCTGTTCGTTATGCTTATCGTGGCGATGTTGTTTACGTCGCTGGTCAACTGGACGATTGAGCGACTCGCTTACAGACCTCTACGCGGTTCGTTTAGGTTGGCGCCACTGATCTCAGCAATTGGAATGTCGATCTTCCTTTCCAATTTCGTGCAGGTGACACAAGGACCGCGCAACAAATCAATTCCACCGATGGTCCAGGGTGAGTTCGTTCTCTTCACAAAAAACGGTTATCCAGTCACTCTTTCCGTCAAGCAGCTCATAATCTGGGTCGTTACCGCAGTTCTGCTGGCCTGTTTCTGGTATCTTGTCACAAAAACGCGGCTTGGCCGCGCGCAGCGCGCGTGCGAGCAAGATCAAAAGATGGCGGCCCTGGTCGGCGTCGACGTCGATCGCACGATTTCGATGACCTTTGTCATCGCGGCCGCACTCGCTGCGGTCGCCGGCACGATGTATCTGATGTACTACGGCGTCGTAAGCTTCGCGGACGGTTTTGTCCCAGGTGTAAAGGCGTTCACTGCCGCCGTACTCGGTGGCATCGGCTCTCTGCCGGGCGCGGTCATCGGCGGCATTTTGATCGGCCTTATCGAGACGATGTGGTCCGCGTACTTTTCAATCGATTACAAGGATGTCGCCGCTTTCTCCGTCCTCGCCATCACGCTGATATTCCTGCCGCAAGGTCTGTTTGGCCGCCCGGATGTCGAGAAAGTCTGACATGGCGAGCGATGCGCCAGCCAAGCGCGTCGACACAGCTCGCGCTCTCCGAGACGCGGGGGTCACGGCACTGCTTTCTTTCGGACTTTTTCTGCCGCTGGTCGGCTTCCAGACCGTCACTGATGTCCGCAACGACCTAATCCTTATCACACGTTGGCCGCTGCTATTTGCGGTTGTTGCGTTGGTCGGCCTCGGTCGTCTCACCTATTCGCTTTCCGTCGAACCTTGGTTGAAGGAACGCTCGATACGGCCCGCTACCGAACCTGCGGTATGGCGTAGTCAGATCGGAAAGTGGATTGTCCCTTTTGCGATAGGGTTCGTTGTCGTTTACCCGGCAATCGTCCTTGCTACCGCGGGCTTCGGCCGAGCCGTCAAATGGATCGATAATTTCGGGATCCAGATCCTGATCTACGTCATGCTTGGATGGGGTTTGAACATCGTCGTAGGTCTCGCCGGTTTGCTCGACCTCGGCTACGTGGCATTCTATGCGGTCGGCGCATATTCCTACGCGTTGCTTGCCAAAACTTTCGGCTTTTCCTTCTGGATCCTTCTGCCACTTGCCGGAATTCTCGCATCATTCTGGGGGATATTGCTCGGATTTCCGGTGTTGCGATTGCGTGGCGATTATCTCGCGATCGTCACGCTCGCGTTCGGTGAGATCATTCGTATCGTACTCATCAACTGGGTGGATTTGACCAATGGCTACGCGGGCATCACGAGTATTCCGCGCCCGACTTTCTTCGGCATCCCGTTTAACGCAGATGATGACGGGTTTGCCGCGGTCTTCGGATTGGAGTATTCGCCGATCTATCGCACCATTTTTCTGTATTACCTGATCCTCGCGCTCGCCTTCCTTACCGCATTCGTCACCGTCCGCCTGCGGCGGCTGCCGGTCGGTCGCGCGTGGGAAGCACTGCGCGAAGATGAAATCGCTTGCCGCTCACTCGGCATCAACACGACCAACACCAAGTTAACGGCGTTCGCCATGGGCGCGATGTTTGCCGGCTTTGCGGGATCGTTTTTTGCCGCACGACAGGGCTTCATTTCGCCGGACTCGTTCACGTTTCTGGAGTCC
>DASRAF010000193.1:0-6895 GCA_035638295.1 Pseudolabrys sp. | reverse complement strand
CTGATTTTCGACCGCCCGCAGCGTGAGCCATCCGCTCAACGCGGACACATCGACGTTGCGCGACGGCGCCGTCACGGGCCCCTTCAACGACACGAAAATCTTCGGCCGAGATCCGCCAGGATCGTTCGCGCCCGATAGCGTAAATTTGGTATCGAGCGATCCAATGGTCAGATCGAGCATACCAGTGACGGACAAACCCGCGCCTTTGCTCTCAAGGGAAACATCAGCCAATCCCAGTTGCCCGGAAGCGATCTGAAACGGGAATTCCGCGTGTTTGAGAGAAAACTGCCCATTGATCAAAGATCTTGCTGCGAGGTCGGAAATGCGACCATTGTCGACGACAAAGCCCTGATCAACTGCACGGGTGATGACATCGAAAACCCGAGGGTCGAGACTGAGCAGCTTGGCATCAGTCAGCACGATCTTGCCAGACCCCTTCAGTGAACCGACGAGAGCGATCGCACTGAGGCCAGTACCCGTCAGATCAGTTGCCAGGTCGAGTGAGCCAGCTACGGATGGTCTCGGTATCCATGTAAAAAATGTCGCCGCATTGGCGCCGGAGAGCGACACCTTCAGCTGCGAGGTCAACCCATCGTCGGCGCTCCGGAACAAAATTCTTCCAGAAAGGCGTCCCCCTGCCACGTCACCCATGATGTCGTCCAAGGACAGTTCATTGTTGGCAAGTCGTAGTGCAGTGTTGAACTGACGCGCCGTCAATTGAGGCAGGACCTCCGCGCGAGCAACTTTAAGTGCGAGCCTACCGGTGAATTTGCCGAACAACCCCGCTCCAAATGGTTCGCCGGACCAATTCCATGCAGTGTCTTTCCCGGAAGCTTGCGGTTGCAGACCGATTGCACGAGCAATGAGTGCCGGCACATCGGCCACGTCGGCTTCGATCGCTCCATCGATCCGCCGCGGTGTCGCTTCGCCCACCGCAAGGCGCCCGCGAACAGTAGATCCTGCAATCTTCGCGTCGATATCATCAAATGTCGTCGTTCCGGCCGCAATCGACACTCGCGACTTCATCCGGAGCGGCAGAGGCCCGCGGGCTGTCGCCCGCAGTGGCTTCAGGTCGGCTTCGTTTATCTGTAATCCGGCCGCGGCCTTTATCCCTTGAGAGTCCGAATAGCGCCCGGTTCCGTTCACACGGGCGGACAGGCCATCTCCGGATAGTTGCGAGTCAAACGTCATATCTCCACTGACCGGCCCCGCCAGTTGAATTTTCAACTGTCCAGCGCCGTTTCCGGCAGCGACCAGTCGGTCAAGATTCATGAATTTTAGCAGTTGCTCGCCCCGCGATGAGTCCATCACCGCGTCAATGCGAATGTTTGCTGTCGATGGTTTGGTCCAATCGCCGCTTGCCCGCGCGTGGACGTCAATGCGTAGATCGTCGAGATCTCCATTCACTGCGAGTTGAGCATCCGTCACTGGGGACTTGTCATCTCCGGTCATTTCAAGCTTGGCGCGCAATTTTCCACGCCCGACACGCTCCAGCAGCCCTATAACCGGCGGCGTCCTTTCGGCGGAGAGCTTCGCGGCAATAGCTGCAAGGGAGGCAGTTTGTTTCGCTTCGAAATCCACCGACACAGTGCCACGTGGTGCATGCCCACCGGTTTCGATGCGCCCGCTCGCAGCGAAGTTTCCTCCCGCAAAGTCGCCAATCGAAAAGCGGTCGATGAGCAGGCCATCGCCATCCACCTTAATAAGAGCGTGCGCATCACTGGCTTCGATACCGGCAAACGTCGCCCGGCCGATGTCGGCTTTGAGATTTATCTCGCGCGGACGATCGAGAGCCGACCCTGCGAGCAGGGCCTTGCTAAAATCGAAAGCTGAGTCGAGGTCGAATTGATTGGCCTTCAATTCAGCATCGATTCTTGCCGGGCGGTTCCCGGAAGGCAGAAAATACGCGAAGCGCCCGGTTAAAGGCTGGCGGTTGAATTCGAGGTTCAAACGGTCGACCGCTATTTTCTCCGAGGAGAGAATCAGGTCGCCGCGAAGGCTCATTGGTCGAAGATCGCCACCTTGTTGGCTCTCGCCGCGACTCTCCAGCCATGCGGCCAGAACCCTCGGGTCGGATGCCTCGATCTCGGCAGGCCCGGTGAAAGCAACGCCATTCGCGCCAACCGCGAGACGGCCACTGACCCGCACCTGGGTCATGCCGGGTGCGCGGAATTCAACACGATCGAGACTCCATCCGTCTGCGCTGCTGTTGATGTCGCCACGCAGGTTTTGGATACTGTTCCTCCCCAGTGTCACCAGGTCGATGCCTAAGCCGAGCTGCACCGGCATCGTGGTACGGAACGCGGCAGTCCCCAATTCGGCAAACTTTCGCATGATGACAACAGGCGACTGGCTCGCACCGCCGGCGCCGGAGACCACTCGGTCAACGTCAATTTGTCGTCCGGACAGAACGCCTTGGAAGCGTGGATTGCGTCCGAATTTTAGATTGGCCACCCCGGTCAGCTTGAACCCTTGTTCCTCCGAACCGTACTGGAACTCGACATTCTCCATCAGGGCCGATTTTCCGGTCGCTTTGATCTTTCCTCCAATCCGCCAAGGCTGCGTCAAAGCATCCGCCGGTTCGCCTGCGTTACGCCCGGCGATCCCGACAGGACGCGACAGATGTAGAGTGCCATCGAAACTCGGTTCCCGTGCAACGAAAGCAATTGCGCCTTCGGCCTCGATGCCAAGGGGGTACTCAGCGGAGTCGGCACTGACGCGAAGCCTCATTGAACCGTCGTCGCTCAAGCGATTTGTTGTAAGGCGATAGGGATAGAGTTTACCTGCAACGGTTACACTCCCCTCTCCTTTCATTGGCCCTACCAGCGACCGAACTTCACCATTGAACGATACACGTCCAAAAGTGATGCTTCCGTCGTTTGCGGCATTCGTAAGCGTTATCGTCCCATCCTCGATTCGGAGCCTATTTATCGAAAGGTCATCGGGCCTGAACGAAACTGCGAGGCTCGGCGCGCGCACACGGCCCGAGGCATCCAGACCGAGGCTCACCTGTGGCCCGGCAAGCCGCATCTCCGTGGCGCGCCACTCTCCGCGCATCAATGGCCCGAGGGCAAATTCTACATTGAGAGATTTCGCATGAATCGCGTCATCGCCATCACCGACCGTGATGTCATGCAATGTGAGGCGGGGCGATGGCAGCAGGCGAGCGTCGATCGCACCGGTCACCCGGATGTTGACGCCGGTAAGACGATGCGCTTCCGCTTCGAACAGCGACCGATAGTTGCCCAGATCGATCAGCAACGGACCGACCAGCGCCGCCAGAAGCGCCAGAATGATTGCGATCGCTAATCCAAGCAGGGTGGTCTGCAAAACCCACTCCGGCGCCGAAGCCGCATTCGGCGCGACCCTCAGCCTATTGTGAATCGAGGCTATATTGGCGATTTATGGCGGCGAATCTATGTCGCCATGTCAGGAAAGCGCGACAATCTTGCCCGGATTCATGATGTTGTGAGGGTCAAGCGCCCGCTTGATGGAGGCCATCACATCCAACGTTGCCCTTCCATGTTCTGCGACTAGGTATTTCATCTTGCCCTGCCCCACCCCGTGTTCGCCAGTGCAGGTCCCATCCATCGCAAGTGCCCGGTCGACCAGGCGTTCCGACAAAGCCTCGGCGCGCTTGAGCTCATCGCGATCGTCCATATCGATAAGCAGCGTCAAGTGAAAATTACCGTCGCCGACATGACCGACGATCGGCGCAAGGATGCGGCTCGCTTCTATGTCGCGCTGTGTTTCAGTCACGCATTGCGCCAATCGCGAAATGGGCACACAGACGTCGGTGGCGACCATCGTCGCCCCCGGCCGCAATGCGAAATTCGACAGTGCTGCGTGGTGTCGCGCTTCCCACAAACGCGAGCGCTCTTCAGGTCGCGTGGTCCAGGTGAAAGGGCCGCCCCCGAACTCGGTTGCAATTTCGCCAAAGTGCTTGGATTGTTCGGCGACCGACGCTTCGGTTCCGTGGAATTCCACGAACAACATGGGCGTTTCCGGCAACCCCAGATTTGAATGGAGGTTGCACGCCCGCACCTGCAGGGAGTCCAAAAGCTCAATTCGCGCAACCGGAATACCTGACTGAATCGTTTGGATGGCCGTGTTGCAGCAAGCTTCGACGGAGGGAAAGGGACATATCCCGCCAGAAATCGCTTCCGGAATGCCCGAGAGCTTCAGTGTCAGTTGCGTGATGACTCCGAGCGTTCCTTCAGAGCCGACCATAAGGCGCGTGAGGTCGTAGCCGGCTGACGTCTTCTTGGCCCGTCTCGCAGTGTCGATCACCTCACCATTCGACAGCACAACCTTGAGTGCGATGACATTGTCTTTCATCGTGCCGTAGCGCACGGCATTGGTGCCGGAGCAGCGGGTCGCCGCCATGCCCCCCAGCGAAGCGTCTGCGCCGGGATCGATAGGAAAGAAAAGTCCGCTGTCGCGAAGCTCCTCGTTGAGTGCCTTTCGGGTAATTCCGGGCTCGATTACGCAATCGAGGTCCTCCGCGTGGACCGCAATAATTCTGTTCATGTCACGGAAATCGATCGATACGCCGCCAATCGGCGCATTCACGTGGCCTTCAAGCGAAGTTCCAACCCCGAATGGAATAACGGCCACACCGTTCGCCGCACAGATCTGGACGATCTGCTGCACCTCCTCGGTGTTTTGCGGGTAAACGACGGCATCGGGTGGCTGGTTCGCAATCCATGTAACGGTGTTGCCATGCTGTTCACGCACCGCTTGCGACGTGACAACGCGATTGCCGAAGGCCGCGGTTAATTCAGTAACTGCTTTGCCGATTGCCGCAGGATTCCGGGCTTTTTGTTCGGCAGCGGCTTTGGTCAACACCATTCGACTGTCCTCTGCTGGTCCGTTTGGCGAACGTTAGCAGAGGACACGTAGCGGGTGAAACGAGACCGGTGGTGGCCGGCAGTTGCGGGGACAACCGCCATGATTGGCTACACCGCCACGCGCCGGCCGCGCTTTACGACGACCTCCCAAAGAACGGAACGATCATCGAGACTCTTTTCCGATAGCGGAGATATTCGTCCCCGAACAACTCGATTAGGTCATGCTCTTCAAGGGCGATCCCGACGAAGATGTAGGCCGTTGTAACCGTGGCGAACAGGAGATGCCCTCCGGTCATGACCGGCGTCGCCCAGAAAAAGATGAGAAAACCAAGATATATCGGGTGCCGCACCAGATTGTAGAGAAGCGGGGTTTTGAAGCGCATTGCCGGCATAGGCCTGCCCACGAGATTGTTGGCGACTTGATGCAGGCCGAAGAGTTCAAAGTGATTGATCAGGAAGGTGCTGACAAACACGAAGACCCAACCGAACAGGCTCAGCCCCAGCAACGAGGCCGCGACTTGTGGATTTGTCACCTGCCACACCACGACGGGAATCGGTTGCCACCGCCAGAACAGAAACGCCAGTGCCAGGCTCGAAAACAAGACGAAGGTGCTTCGTTCAACAGTCGGCGGCACAATACGCGTCCACCATTTCTTGAACCGGGGTCGCGCCATCACACTGTGCTGGATTGCGAACAACGACATCAACAACAAGTTGATGATGACGGCCTGCATCGGCGGTCCTGCGAGACCGGAGTCGATGGTCTTTGGCACCACCAACCCTGTGACAAAGCCTATCGAGTAGATGATCGTTGCGGCGAACGCGAGATAGGCTATGAGCCCATATAAAAGTGCAATGACTCTTGCCATGGAATTTCTCCTTATCTCATCCAATTATTTTTTCGGCTCCGTTGGCATTAACGGGATTTCAGCAGATACGAATATTGAATTGGCGCTTGGCGGCGACGGCTCGCGTGGCGTCAACAAACCGTAATTGGCGATAATCGTGACCGTACCGATGAGCGGTCGGCTGGCCCGTCTAATGCGTCTGAATAACTTGTTCGTCGCTTCCCTTCGGAAGAGAAACGCCTCCTGGCGATAGAAATCGACGTCGATAGTACCGTTGCTACGGCGCTTTATTTTTTCGATGTTCATTACATCCTCGACACTGTCAGACTCAATGCGATTGATCGGACGCTTTTTTGTAAAAAACGTAGTCGGCGGTGTAAGGCACGCTCAGCAGGGCACCGGATGAGTCGCATGCTCCATCCGCGGTGCCACCCTGCGTGTTCAGCCGTTGGATCGTTGTGACGTTGCCAAGTTTGCCGGACCCGTGCCGCGCAGTGACTTCGAGTTTAAGCAGTGGAATGTCGTTCGCGCTGGCACCAGGCGCACGAGCGAGTACCTTGGCACTCACTGCACTGCCATCACTCATTTCCCATGTCGGCCCTGCGTAGTGGCGACCAACCGTTTTCCCGGCGATAAGCAATGTCGCGACCGGCTCGCGGAACTGCCAGACGAGTTTGCCGGTCGGGCCGTATTGGCATTCGTAGACCTGCGCGCCGACCGCGTGGACACTCGTGACCGGAATTTCACCCGGTGCTCCGATTACATCCGGCACTTCGGCTGCAGCAGGCAATGGGGATAGCATCCGTACGCCAGAGACGTAGGCCGCCAGAATCGCCACGGTTCCGATCAGCGATTGAGCAACACGAAAGAATTGAGTTCCGGTCTGGGCGCGCCGGACGAGCACCTCCTGATGCCATCGATCGATGTCGCCGGTCTCCCTGGTTCTGCGATGGACATTCTCCGTTTGCATTCCACACTCCATTCGTTTTCTGGCCATTGGAATGCGCCTTTCCGGCACGAAAGGCTTTGAGCCTCGCTTGATTTGTCCTTGAGGAAGTCTTGATTTCGCTTTAGACGCCCAGCCCGGTATAATTCGGCAGCCTGATTGCGGGGGCGCAACGTGCTGTTTTTGTTCGATAATTTCGTGCTCGACTGCGAGCGCCGTGAACTGCGTGCGCATGGCACGGCGGTGCCAGT
>DASRAF010000192.1:0-3375 GCA_035638295.1 Pseudolabrys sp. | reverse complement strand
ATTCCTTGTCTGTGAGCGTCAGTGCCGGCGCGATGGTAATTGAATCACCTGTGTGCACGCCCATCGGGTCGACGTTCTCGATCGAACAGATGATGATGCAGTTGTCTTTCTTGTCGCGCACCACCTCCATCTCGAATTCTTTCCAGCCCAGCACCGATTCCTCGATCAGCACTTCATTGGTGGGGGAGGCGTCGATACCGCGTTCGACGATTTCGATGAATTCGGCCTTGTTGTAGGCGATGCCGCCGCCCGTGCCGCCGAGCGTGAACGATGGCCGGATGATGGCCGGCAGGCCGATATCGTCGAGCGCTTCGAGCGCCTGTGGCAGCGTCTTGATCTGATGCGAGCGCGGTGTCGGCAACCCGATCCGCTCCATGGCCTTGCGGAAGAGTTCGCGGTCTTCCGCCTTGTCGATCGCATCCGCGGCCGCGCCGATCATCTTGACCTTGAATTTCTCCAGCACGCCCATCTTGCGCAGACTCAGCGCGCAGTTGAGCGCCGTCTGTCCGCCCATGGTCGGGAGCAGGGCGTCGGGGCGTTCGCGTTCGATGATCTTGGCGACGATCTCCGGCGTGATCGGTTCGACATAGGTCGCGTCGGCGAGATCGGGATCGGTCATGATCGTCGCCGGGTTCGAGTTCACCAGGACAATCCGGTAACCGTCGTCCTTGAGCGCCTTGCATGCCTGCGTGCCGGAATAGTCGAACTCGCACGCCTGGCCGATCACGATCGGACCTGCCCCGATGATCAGGATCGATTTGATGTCGGTTCGCTTGGGCATCTCGATAACGCGTTTCAAAGAACTCTAGGCACAAAAAAAGGGCGCGCAAATCGCGCGTCCCGGGGGCTCGGCGCTAGGGGAAAGCCCCGCGCGCGGTGGTCCTTTAGACCAAATTCGACGGGCAGGGAAGGGCTTCGGGCCCGATCGGTGGATGATGTGGCTAGGTTTTGATTTTGGCGAGTAACGTCATTCGGCGTTGATTGTGGCCGATATTGCGCGGGGCGCGCTTGGCGTCGAAGCCGGCGCGCGCGAGCTTTTCGAGTGCCGCAGCCTCCGTGTAATGCGAAAGCCCGATCGTCTTGCGCAGGCGCAGGTAGTCGGAGACGAAAATCCGCATCAGCCCCGATGTCGCCGCCCAGAAGAAGCCGTTGGCCGCGCCGAAGCGCAGCAAGGCCAGCGCGGCTGACGGAGCCGCGAGATGCGGCTGCACAATGTCGCCGAGGATTAACAGGCCGGTCGGTTTGAGTAGCGAGCGGAACATCGCAAGCAGGCGCTCGAGTTCTGCCTCGCTCAGATATTGTGCGACCGAATGCATCACGATCAGGTCGAACGAAGCCTTCGGCAGCGCTGCCACCTGCTCTGCACTGATCACCACGATCTTCGGGTTGCCCGCGTAACGCATGGCGAGCGAAGCGCGCACATTTGGTGCGGCTTCCACTAGAACCAGCTGGCCGCAGGCAGCGGCGACGAGTTCAGCCGAGGTCGCTTCGCCGCAGCCGTAGTCGAGCACATGCGCGGTGGGTGAGAGCACGTAGGCGCGGATGTCCTGCGCGATCATGCGGTAGTGCACGTCGCGGTGACGCGCGTTCACGTAAATCACCGAGTGCTTGAAATCGTAAAAATCGATCCAGTTGCTCATGGCAGGGTCGCGGCTTGTTTTTGGTGACTGCTTATAGCCTATCGCGAGGTCATGGAACGTAATCCCTCGCATCCAGGTCTTAAGAACCCAGCGCAACGAAGGCCTGGATGGCCGGGACAAGCCCGGCCATGACGATTGTGTGGAGCGGTGCTCTCCTGATCGTCATCGCCGCCAGAGCTTCGGCAGCGGTCCGTCCTTGCCCAGCACCGGGTCGCTCCCTGGCAACGGCACCTTGGAAATCGTGGTCAACGCCCGGTCGCGATCGGCCGGGTTGCCACCGCGGCACAGGTTATATGTGCCGTCTGGCGGATAGGCGCCGATGACGAGAAGGTCCTCGCTGCCGGATAGTCGTTGATGGCCCGTGCCCGCCGGCAGTACGACGACGTCCCCGGCCGCAAGTTCGAACACCTCGCCGCGATGTCCGCCGAGCTGAACTCTGGCATGGCCGCGCGCGATCCCTAGCGTTTCGTGAATCATCGCGTGATAGTGCACGAACGGATAGATGCCGTTGCGCCACTGTCCGTTGCCCCAGTCATTGTCCGAAAACAGCGTTTCGATGGCGCGTGCGGACGAGTCGACCGCTGCCTTGTAGACGAGAACCGGCAGCGCCGGATTGTTCGGGACCTTGCCGTCGTCATTGAACAGGTAGGTGAGGGGTTTCGCGGTCGTCATGGCTGTTTAACGCGTGTCAGCTGAAGCGGTTCGGTCACGGGTGCCAGGCTGTCGGCTCTACGCAATCTTGCGTTTGGCCTGCCGCATCATTTCGACGAAGCGCGTGAAGAGATAATGACTGTCGCGCGGCCCCGGTGAAGCCTCCGGGTGGTACTGCACCGAGAACACCGGCTTGTCCTTCAGCGCGATTCCGCAATTGGAGCCATCGAACAGCGAGAAATGCGTCTGCTCGACATTTTTCGGCAGCGATTCCTTGTCCACCGCGAAGCCGTGGTTCATCGAGGTGATCTCGACCTTGCCAGTGGTGAGATCCTTCACCGGATGGTTCGCGCCGTGGTGGCCCTGATGCATCTTCACCGTCCTGCCGCCGACGGCGATGCCGAGCATCTGGTGACCGAGGCAGATGCCGAAGGTCGGCGTGCCCGAGTCGATCAGCTTCTTGATCACCGGTACCGCGTATTCGCCGGTCGCCGCAGGATCGCCGGGGCCGTTCGAGAGAAAAACGCCGTCGGGTTTCAGCGCCATGATGTCCTCGGCCAACGTCTTGGCCGGAACGACCGTCACCTTGCAGCCAGTGCCCGCGAGCAGGCGAAGAATGTTGCGCTTGATGCCGTAGTCGATCGCGACGACGTGGAATTCAGGATTTGTCTGCCGCGAATATCCCTTGTCCCAGGTCCATGGCGTCTCGTCCCAGGTGAAGCGCTGGCCGCTGGTCACCATCGGCACGAGGTCCATGCCCACGAGGCCCGGCCATTCCTTCGCTTCTTTCTTCAGCGCCGCGAGATCGAACTTGCCCGACGGCTCGTGCGCAATGACGGCGTTTGGCATTCCGTTGACGCGGATTAGCGAGGTCAGCGCGCGCGTGTCGATGCCGGCGAGCCCGACGATGCCGCGCGCCTTCAGCCAGTCGTTGAGATGCCGCGTCGCGCGATAGTTCGACGGCGAGGTGATGGCGGTGTGCAGGATGACACCGCGTGCGCCAGGCGTCGCCGCCATGTTGACGGTTTCGATGTCTTCTTCGTTGGTGCCGATATTGCCGATGTGCGGAAAGGTGAAGGTGATG
>DASRAF010000191.1:0-3999 GCA_035638295.1 Pseudolabrys sp. | reverse complement strand
CAATTCCAATTAGAAACGCACCACCGAAAATCATCGTAAGCGCGTCACTGTGTCGCGAACGCATTAAGAAAGGCTGGGCTCGAAACGGCAATTATAGCCTTGTACCAAGTGGTGATTTGGAGATTTTTAAGAACATCATTCATGCGGCTGCTTGCCAAGGTTCAAGCACATCCCACAATCTCACCAATCTCCCAAAGCCGTTTAGTAATTCCGGCTGCCATTGTTGGTGTTGTACGTAGCGTCTTATGGAAACAAAATTGTAATACTTCGCGAAGAGCGCAACTGAACGTGTGTGGTTTTCTAGTTTCTTTGAAAAGGATCCTGATCCCAAGTATGTCAGTACGTCCTATGCTGAGCGGCAAAATCTGAATCTGAGGATGCACACTCGCCAATTTACTCGGCTGACAAATGCCTTCGAAGTTTTTTTAACCGATATGCACCGACCGTTCGCCCAATAGCAGATTCGCTCTGCTCGATACCGCGTTTGGGATCGAGGCCGCAGTCGAGACCTCGGAGGATGCGTTTGCATCGCCCGTGATCAAGGGGGCCGCAAGCAGAATGAGAAGGGCTTTCATAACCTTACGCAAGCCCGACGAGAGCATCAAGCACGACTCCAAAGATCAGGAGCCCAAGCTGTATGAACGAGGCAAAGAAATTGTCCATCGCCGTGTGCTTCGACGGTGCGATATAAAGCAGCCAACTTTTCCAGAGAAAGTATGCACCGCCTACGCCTGCGCCGAGCCCATAGAGGAGGCCTTGGCCGTACCAGAGAGGCACGAGCGAAATCGCAAGCAACGCGGCCGCATGCAGAAGAATTGCCCAGGTCCATACCCGCTGCGATGCGGTGACCGGCAACATCGGCACCCCCGCCCTGGCATAGTCGTCGCCTTTGGCAGCGGCGAGACTCCAGAAATGTGGCGGCGTCCAGAGGAACAGGACAAGCGCAAGTAAGACGGGAACGACTTGCGGCGTCGGATCAACCGCCGCCGCCCCCGCGAGCACGGCGAAGCTTCCGGCCAAGCCCCCGATCACGATGTTCCAGGCACTTCGGCGCTTGAGCCACACCGTGTAGACGACGCCATAGGTGAAGGACCCGAGAAAAACGAAGAGCGATGACACAAGCCCATTCGCCGCCGCCGCCAACGCGAGCGAGGCGACGAGCAAGGCAAGGAACGAGATTGGCCACCACAGGGTTGGCTGAAACGCGCCGCTGGCGAACGGGCGGGACCGGGTTCGCCGCATCTTCCGGTCAAGGTCGCGCTCGTAGTAGTGGTTGAACGCACCCGCAGCGCCTGATGCTCCAAGCACCGCAAGCGCCAAGGCCGAGGCTTGCGCGACCGAGTTAGCAGGGCCTTCAGCCGCCGCCATCCCGGCCAGCGCGCAGCCCGCGATCGCAACGCCGATCCTGAGCTTCAGGAGCGAGCACGTCATGCGAATAGCGGCGAGAATGGATGTCTCCCATTGTCAGCCGGATGGTTGCTCAGCGGAACAGCCAGCGTTTGCCGCCGCGCGCCGTAGGCTCGGACATAACGGACGCGACTTGCTTTAGCACGACTTTCGCAACTGGCGTCCTGATTCTCAAATTTCTAGAATTGCAGAGCGAAAGGCGAATCAAATCAAGTGGTTGATTTCAGATTGCGTGTAGTGAAGACCAGCCCTCTTTTCCTCGCTGCGCCACTGCGTAAAGCGCGTGGTGCACATCTTGAGAAAACCCACGGCACTATTTTTCCGAATAATGAAGACCTTTTGACGGCGATGCGCCGGTCCAGGCGTTGGCTGCGCAGCACACCAATCTCGATCTCGACCATGTTCAGCCAGCTGGCGTGCTTGGGGACATGGTGGAACTCCAGCCGGCGCAGCACCCATCGCGCTTCGCAAGGGGGGAAGGCCATGGGATGTACGACGTACGGAACGATCGCGCTCCCTCTCAGTCGGGTCTATGATTGGCATTAAGCGATCTTGCAGGCCCAGCAGGATCAGCCGCACCTCGCGTTCATGCGCGTATCGATCAGCCCCTTAATGCGCTCCTCGACCGGAGCGTAAACGCGATCGTGGCGTTCGATCTCGAGAAGCCCGGTGACCATTCCGAAAATCATATCCGAACGCATTGGTGGTGCACGCGCCTAATATGGGAAACGCTGGACTGCCCGACCCAACGGCGCATTCTTGACCAGTGCCAGGTGCGTTCGCGCCTGGTTGTAATATACTGCATAGGACGAATGTCTGGTGTTGGGGGTGAAGCAGCCGCAAGGCGAATATCGCGAAACCGACGCGATGACCCAGAGAAGACATGCGGAGCGTGGAATTTCCGCCATAGAGTCCCCGTGCGGTCGATTGCTTCAGTTTGTCTTTATCGTCGCGTTGGGAATGGCCTCGTCACCACCGGGTGACCGCTAATGCCGCACCGAAATAATTCCGCTTACGCGGTCTGGATGTAATCGCGCAGAGCTTCGGCTTCGTGGTCTATCTCTTCGACGCGGCTCTTCACGACGTCGCCAATCGACACGATACCGATGAGCTTTCCCTGCTGCACCACCGGCAAATGGCGAAATTTTCCCGCTGTCATGCGGCCCATCAAGCCTCCGATGGTATCGTCTTCGGAGCAGGTCTTCACATCACGCGTCATGAGTTGACTGACCGGTTTGTTCAGCGCTGTCGGCCCATGCTCGGCGACCGCGCGCACGATATCGCGCTCCGACAAGATCCCGACGGTGCGGTGATCGGCGCCGAGGATGACGACCGCGCCGATGCGTCGCTCGGCTAGCAACTTCGCCGCCGCGGCAAGATCGGCGGTCGGCTCAATCGTGACGACGTTGCCGCGTTTGTCAGCCAAAATGTTTTTGACGAACATGGTGGCCTCCCTGGTTTTTCATTTCGTCCACGGAAACAGAACCGACGGGAAGTCGGCGGCATGGCGGCGTTCTTTCCGCTCTTCCGGCAGTGTCGGTGGCAGACCCGCCTGCGGCTCGACGACCTTGCGGTAGAGATGCCAGGTCGCATGCCCGAGCACGGGCATCACCACGGTCAGACCGAAAAAGAGCGGCAGCGAGCCGACCACTAACAGGGCCGCGACGATCAAGCCCCACACCATCATGGTCAATGGATTATGGGCAACCGCCCGGATCGAGGTCAGAAGAGCTACCGCGGCGCCGACATCGCGATCGAGCAGTAGCGGAAACGATACCACGCTGATCGTCAGGACAAGGATGGCGAAAAGCAGGCCAAGGCCGTTGCCGACGATTATGAGATTCCATCCAGGGCGTGTCGTGAGCACGTCCTTAAGGAACGCTCCGACTGATGGCGGCGATGCGTAGCCGAAATTGGCAACATAGATGGCGTCCGCGACCGCCACCCAGACAACGAAGATAATCAGCAGCAGAATGCCCAACACAGCGACGGCGCCGATCGACGAGGATTCAAATACGTCGAAGGCGCGTGTCGCCGAAGTTTCGAGGCCTGCTTCCCTGCGACGGCTCAGCTCGTAGAGACCAAGCGCGGCGATCGGACCAACCAGCGCAAACCCGCTCGCCAATGGATAAAGCAAGGGCAGAATGGAGTAGCCGAATGCGAGCCGCGCCAATGCAAAGCCAACGAACGGGTAGATGATGCAGAGGAATATGGCGTGTGTCGGCATCGCGTAGAAATCGTCGGCGCCCTTGGCAAGCGCATCGCGCAAGTCCGCCAAGCCAATCTTCCGGACCACAGGATGTGCGGGACGGGTTCCGGCGCCAAGGAAGATGTTTGAAAACGCCATGCTTTACCTCCCGAGGCTTGTAACCCGGATGGCGTGGCGCATGGAATCAGAGCTTGCTTTTGCCGGCTCTTGATCGCGTCACGTCATGAGCCATGCAGGAACTGTAACACGCTGGCACGCGCCCGCAGATCACAAATCCGCGTGTAAAGTGATGTCCGCCGGTAACGGGCCAGAGCAATGCTCGCGCCAAAGCAGACATGCGTTGTTGCGCTGCATGAGTCCGCTTTCGGGGGTAAAGCGGACAT
>DASRAF010000190.1:0-5712 GCA_035638295.1 Pseudolabrys sp. | reverse complement strand
ATGTTCCGTAACAGAATCGGCCGGCAGAAGGCGGAGCACGCCTTTATCCGACGCGTGCCGTTCGGCCGTATTCTGCGGCCGGTCCTTGGAGACATCTTCAGCGTAGGCGGCGCTGAGGGTGCCGGCGATCAGGATCGCCAGCACAAAGCGCGAGACAGTGGATGATGGCATTGGCCCGCCGGCTCCAGTGATAGTTGCGTGCCCCCTAGATTTCTGCGGCGGTCCTCGCCGCCGACGATCAACGTCTGCCGCGGAAGTTCGGTCGCCGCTGCTGCGGAGCCGGTGAGGGCGCGTCACCCTTGTGACGGAAACTAATGCGCCCACGCTGCAGATCGTAGGGCGACATTTCGACGATCACTCGGTCGCCCACCCCCGTACGAATGCGAAACTTGCGCATCTTGCCGGCGGTATAAGCGAGCACCTCATGTTCGTTGTCGAGCTTCACCCGGAAGTTGCCATCCGGGAGAACCTCGGTGACCGTACCATCGAACTCCAGCAATTCCTCTTTCGCCATCCAATCGTCTCCGGTTGTTCAGCGATTGCCAGCGTTACGGCGCGGCTCGCCCGAACGGTGCAGGAATGTAACATTTCCCAGTCCGCTTGGCTCGCCTTTCCCGTGTTCTGCATGGTGAGGTTGGGGCCGGGCATTATGATGGCCATGGCCGCCTTTCTGGCGGTGCTGTTGGTGTTTGCCCCGATGATGAGGCCGGCCATTCTTGCGATTGGCGGCATGGTGCGGAGCCGGATGCGCCGGCGGCTTGCCGGTGCGACGGTCGGTTGCCGGAATTGTCATGCGGATCAACCGTTCGATGTCGCGGAGATAGGCCCTCTCTTCGTGATCGCAAAACGAAATCGCAACGCCCTCGGCGCCGGCACGAGCAGTACGGCCGATGCGGTGAACATAGCTTTCGGGAATGTTGGGCAGGTCGTAGTTGACCACGTGGCTGACGCCAACAACGTCGACGCCGCGTGCGGCAATGTCCGTCGCAATGAGGGTGCGCAGCTTGCCGTCGCGAAAGGCTGCGAGCACACGCTCACGCTGGTTTTGCGACTTGTTGCCGTGAATAGCTTCGGCAGTATGCCCCGCCTTTTGAAGTCCACGGACCACCTTGTCCGCGCCATGTTTGGTGCGGGTAAAAACCAGCACACGGTCGATATTTTCGCCTTTCAGCACTTCGGCCAATAGAGCCGGTTTGGAGGCTTTCTCGGTCAGAATGACGCGTTGATCAACGCGTTCGGCGGTCGTGGCCTGTGGTGTCACTGATACACGTGCCGGGTCGCGCAGCATCTGTCCGGCGAGTTGGACGATTTGCTGAGGCATGGTTGCAGAGAAGAAAAGCGTCTGCCGTTCCTTCGGCAGCATGGCGACGATTTTCTTGATGTCGTGAATGAAGCCCATGTCGAGCATGCGGTCGGCTTCGTCGAGAACCAGAACTTCGATTTGTTCGAGCCGCAGCGCACGGCTGTGCACCAGGTCGAGCAGGCGGCCGGGCGTGGCCACGAGTACTTCCACGCCTCGCGACAATGCACGGATCTGCCGGTTGATCGGCACGCCACCGATGGCGAGTGCAATGTCCAGCGGGCGGATGTGACGCCCATACGCCCTGAAGCTGTCGGCAATCTGCGCCGACAATTCGCGCGTAGGGGAGAGCACCAACACGCGGCAGGATTTCTGGGCAGAACGCCGACGCTTGTTGAACAGGTGATTCAGGATCGGCAGCGCAAAAGCGGCGGTCTTGCCGGTGCCCGTCTGCGCAATGCCGATGACATCGCGGCCTTGGCAGGCAAGTGGCACGGTCTGCGCCTGGATCGGAGTGGGAGTGATGTATTTTTCGTCCGCGAGGGCGCGGGTGATCGGCGCTGCGAGGCCGAACTCGTTAAATGAACTCAAGAAG
This sequence comes from Pseudolabrys sp., assembly GCA_035638295.1. Classification (GTDB taxonomy): domain Bacteria; phylum Pseudomonadota; class Alphaproteobacteria; order Rhizobiales; family Xanthobacteraceae; genus Pseudolabrys. The sequence goes on along the minus strand of DASRAF010000190.1, from coordinate 3,817 downwards.
AGTCGCTTTCTTATATAGCGAAACGACCGTACTGCCGTTGCAGCCGGCGGAATCGCGGGGTTCTAAGGACATCCCGCGTTGCCAGGGTTGTCGTTTGGTTCAGTGATTTCGGATGAGCGGGGCGAAATTCGTTTTAAAGAGCTTCGTGCACGCGGCCCGCAAAACCCGAGACCGGGTCCTTCATCCGCACCTGACATATGACAGCCGGCAATGTGCTTTTCAAGGCGCCAGACACCCCTTATTCCTCGAAATGACGGATAAAGTGGTTGCAGCCGGCCTTTTCCGACCGATGGACAAGCCAACACAGATCGAGGAATGTCGGCCCGAATAGCCAGTTCTGAGCCAAAATACGTACTCCGGAGCCATCGAATGCCGTTCCCCAGGGCCTCCCAGGCCCTTTCGCGCTTTACCGTCCTCGACCTGACCCGCGTTCGTTCGGGGCCGACCTGCGTCCGCCAACTCGGCGATTGGGGCGCAAACATCATCAAGATCGAGACGCCGCCACATCTCGTCGATGGCGAGGGTCCAGGTGGCCCGCGCGAAGGCTCCGACTTTCAGAATCTTCAGCGCAACAAGCGAAGCATGACGCTCGATCTGAAATCGCCGCGGGGGATCGCAGCTTTCAAGCGAATGGTTGAGAAGGCCGACGTAGTGGTCGAGAACTTCCGCCCGGATGTGAAGGATCGCCTTGGGATCGACTATGAATCACTTAAGAAAATCAACAAGCGGATCGTGCTGGCCAGCATTTCCGGTTTCGGGCAGGACGGGCCTTATGCCAAGCGACCGGGCTTCGACCAGATTGCGCAAGGCATGGGCGGGCTGATGTCGGTCACGGGCGCTCCGGGCGGCGGACCGATGCGCGTCGGCATTCCCGTTGCCGATCTGACCGCCGGACTGTTCTGCGCGCTCGGCATTCTGACGGCGCTGCTTGAACGTGAGACATCAGGGGAAGGTCAGTGGGTATCGACGTCGCTATTGCAAGCGCAGATTTTCATGCTCGACTTTCAGGCATCGCGCTTCCTGACCGAAGGTGTGGTCTCCAAACAGGCCGGCAATAATCACCCGACCTCGATTCCAACGGGCGTGTTCAAAACCAGCGACGGATATTTGAATATTGCGGTTGCCGGCGCCGTGATCTGGGAGCGCTTCTGCGGCGCGGTCGGTCGTCCGGAGTGGGTTACGTCTCCGGACTACAAGACAGGCAAGCTGCGGCTGCAGAACCGTGACAAGCTCAATGGCGAAATCAACAAAGCGACGGAAACGAAATCCAGCGCCGAATGGGTCGAGATTTTTAATAAAGTCGGTGTTCCGTGCGGTCCTATCTATTCGATCGATCAGGTTTTCGATGATCCGCAGGTCAAGCATCTTGGTATCGCGCAGGAATCGGCGCGGTCCGATGGCAGCCGGCTTGGGCTCGTCGGCCAGCCGTTCAAGCTGTCGCGCACGCCGAGCAAGATCGCCGCGCGACCGCCGAACCTCGGCGAACACACTGACGAGATTCTCAAGGAATTCGGTTTCACGGAAAAAGATATCGCCGAGCTGCATACGGCTAAGGCGGTTTAAGGAGTGAGTGGAATGTCGCAGACCGACAAGATGCTGTCGCGCAAGGAAGGCAAGGTTGGCTATCTGACCTTCAACAATCCGGAGCGTCATAACGCCATCTCGCTGGAAATGTGGGAGACCGCCTCCGGTTTTCTTGAAGAGTTCAAAAACGACAAAAACATCCGTGTGGTCGTCGTCACCGGGGCCGGCGGTAAGGCGTTTATCTCTGGAGCCGATATTTCGAAATTCGAGAAAGAGCGCTCGACGCAGGAAGGCGTCGATCGCTACAACGCCGCTGTCGACCACGCCAACAACGCCTTTTACACGTTTCCCAAGCCGACCATTGCGATGATCCGCGGTTATTGTATTGGCGGCGGTGTTGGACTTGCCCTGTGTTGCGATATGCGAATTTGCACCGAGGGTTCGAAGTTCGGAGTGCCGGCCGCAAAGCTCGGTTTAGGTTACCGTTTTGACGGGCTGAAGAAGCTCGTCGATCTGGTTGGACCTTCCTTCGCGAAGGAAATTTTCTTCACCGCACGCCAGTTCACCGCTGAAGAGGCGCGCATGATGGGTCTGGTCAACCGTATGGTGCCCGACGCTGAACTGGAAAGCTACGTAAAGGAATATGCAGAGACCATCGCGGCCAATGCGCCCCTGACCGTCGATTCCGTCAAATACATCGTCGGCCAGACGGTCACCGACGAAAGCAAGCGGGACCTTAAGAAATGCGATGACCTGGTACAGGCCTGCTTTGCCAGCAACGACTACAAGGAAGGGCGCAAGGCGTTCATGGAGAAGCGTAAGCCGGCATTCACCGGCTCCTGAAGGGTGCGCGTGAACACAAGCGCGTCACCGATGTTGGTACATGACGTTTGGAATTATACAGCCGTGCAAAGCGGCGGATTCAGGGGAGGAAGCGCGTGGCGTCTGTCGAGTTACGGGATCTGACCAAACGATACGGTGATGTCGCAGTGGTCGACGACATCTCGCTCACAATCGAGCACGGTCATCTGGTCTGCCTGCTGGGTCCATCGGGCTGCGGTAAAACGACGACGCTTCGGCTGATCGCCGGATTCGTCGAGCCCAGCAAGGGCGAAATCCGTGTCGGCGACAAACTGGTTTCATCGCCTACGCATTCGTTGCCGCCTGAAAAGCGCAACATGTCGATGATCTTCCAGAGCTATGCGCTATGGCCGCACATGACGGTGGTCGAGAACATCGTTTACGGTCTGAAACTTCGCAAGATGGACCGCAACAGCATCGGCAAGAAACTCGACGCCATTCTCGCGACCACGCGGCTTGCGCCGCTTGGGCAACGTTACCCGGGGGAATTGTCGGGCGGCCAGCAACAGCGGGTGGCGCTTGCGCGTGCCCTCATCGTGGAGCCGGAAACCCTTCTCCTCGACGAACCGTTGTCCAATCTCGATGCTAATCTGCGCGAGGAAATGCGTTTCGAGGTGCGCCGACTGCATGATGCCTATCGCTACACGACGGTCTATGTGACGCACGATCAATCGGAAGCGATGACCACGGCCGATCTGATCGCGGTGATGAACGCCGGCAAGATCGAGCAGGCCGGTTCGCCGGAGGATATTTATGATCGGCCGCGCTCGGAGTTCGTTGCCCGGTTTATCGGCTCGAGCAACGTCATCAAGGGCAAGGGGCACGACGCTTCTCACGTCGATTTCGCCGGCACGCCGCTTCGTTGCACTGGCGAGCAAATCAAGCCCGGCGCATCGACTCCGGTTTCAATCCGCCCGCATGACATCACAATCTCCGTGGCGCAACGGCAGGGCGAAAATGTCGTGCCGGCGAAGGTGGTGCGGCAGGTCTTTCTCGGTGGCAATCGGGACTATATGGTTGAAGCCAAGGATGGCACGCAGCTGCGCATACTGACGGCCGCAGGCGAGAACATCCCGCAAGGCAGCACAGTCTGGGTACATTTGCCGCCTGAGCGCTGCCGCGCGCTAAGCGGCTAACGACTTCGCGGGGCGAAACAACAAGACGAAGGTATGGAGGATACGTCGATGAAAGGCTCGAAAATCTCTCGCCGCGACGTGCTGGTCGGCGCGAGTGCGCTGACTGCCGGCGCCGCGTTCTCAACAAGGGTTTTGTCTGCTGCACCGCCCGCGAGTCCAGTTACGCCGGCGCTTATTGAAGCCGCGAAGAAGGAAGGCAAAGTTGTCTGGTACACCTCGGTCGACCTCAAATTGTCGGAGCAGATCGGCAAGGCGTTCGAAGCCAAATATCCAGGTGTCGCCTGCAAGGTCGAGCG
>DASRAF010000189.1:0-13811 GCA_035638295.1 Pseudolabrys sp. | reverse complement strand
TTCTCCTTCACGAGCTTGATCCTATCGTTCCAAGGCGTTTTGTCGGCGTAGTGATAGTTGGTGTTGGAGAGCACCAGCTTTTCAATGCGATCGGGAGCATTCGCCCCCAGCCACTGTCCGACCATGCCGCCCATCGATAATCCGCACCAATTGGTCTTTCTGATTTTCAGCGCGTCCAGCACTGACAGGACATCTCGACCGAACCGGTCCATGGAGTAGGGGCCTTTCGGCACTCCGGACTGACCGTGCCCGCGACGGTCGTAGCGAACAAGCCGGAAGTGCTTCGCAAATTCGGGAGCCTGGTCGTCCCACATTCGGAGTGTGGTCCCGAGCGAATTCGACAGCATGAGTACCGGCGCGCCCTCGCGGCCTTCGACCTCGACATTGATCGGGCACCCATCGTCCGCGTTGATTGTCGGCATTAAGGTCCTCCCCTAAAATCCTGATTGTTAGGCACTAGATCGAGCGACACCCTTAGTGCGCCGCGCGATCCTTGCAAAGGTCTTTTCATGGCCATCGTGAGGGCGTAAGCCGGTCTGTCGCGGGATGCTTGTGAAGGAGACGCAGGATGGCAATGACCATGACGGGCGAGGTTCAGCTGCCGGCCAGTCGCGAGGTTGTGTGGGCAAAGCTGAACGACCCCGAAGTTCTGAAAGCGTGCATCCCGGGCTGTGAAGAACTCAACAAAACCTCGGACACTGAATTCCAGGCTGTTGCGACGACCAAAATCGGTCCGGTAAAAGCGCGCTTTAAAGGTAAAGTTCATCTTACCGATCTTAACCCTCCCAACGGCTACAAAATTTCGGGAGAAGGCGATGGTGGCGTAGCCGGTTTTGCGAAAGGTGGGGCGACGGTTGCGCTGACCGAAAAAGATGGCGGCACGCTGCTGACTTACAGCGTCGAAGCACAAATTGGCGGGAAGCTTGCGCAACTTGGCCAACGTCTTGTCAACGGCGCCGCCAAAAAAGTCGCGGATGATTTCTTCCAGAAATTTGCGGCCACGGTTGCCGCTACCTGATCAAGCTCCAGTAGAAGATGAAGTTGCCACATTGCTGGAATCCCTTGACCCAAGCCATAGTAGGGGTTCAGACTTATTTCGGTCGAAATCGCCTCGATTTCGCACATGAACTACTGCCGTCCCGGCCACGGGAGGCGAAAAAAGGGCGTTTGGGCCCTAATTGGGAGGAAGGCCATGGCTGCCGTATCCATGACGGTGAACGGTAAAGCCGTCAGCGGGGATGTCGAAGCGCGCACCTTGTTGGTGCAATTTCTGCGCGAGAATTTGCGGCTGACCGGTACACATGTCGGCTGTGACACGTCGCAATGTGGCGCTTGCGTCGTGCACATTGATGGGATTGCGGCCAAGTCTTGCACCACCCTCGCCCTGCAATGCGAAGGCGCCAAGGTTACCACAATCGAGGGTCTCGCGGAGCCGAACGGGCCGCTGCATCCGATGCAGGAAGCGTTCCGCGAAAATCACGCGCTCCAATGTGGATTCTGCACCCCCGGAATGATCATGGCAGCTCTCGATATCGTACGCCGGTGTGGCAACGACCTCGATGAGCACACGATTCGCGAGCAACTCGACGGAAATATTTGTCGGTGTACGGGCTACCACAACATCGTCAAAGCCATTGCAGCGGGAGCCAAAGCAATGGCCAAGGGTGGCGCACGACAGGCCGCTGAATAACATCAAGAACAGTGGGAGAAACCGCCATGAGCGCGACGGGTATCGGCGCGGCGGTGCGCCGAAAAGAAGATCTCCGCTTTATCACCGGCAAGGGTCGATACACCGATGATGTGATCAGACCGGGCGAGACCCGCGCGGTATTCGTGCGCTCGCCGCATGCCCATGCAAGCATCAGGAGCACCGACGTTTCTGAAGCCAAGAAAATGCCCGGTATAATTGATGTGCTGACCGGGAAAGATCTTGCGACCGATAAGGTAGGCAATTTGATCTGCGGTTGGATGATTCATTCAAAAGACGGGTCACCGATGAAAATGGCGCCACATCCGGCGCTTGCCGCGGACAAGGTCTGTCACGTTGGCGACGCAGTTGCCGTCGTCATCGCAGAGACCCAGGCGCAAGGCCGTGACGCGGCCGAAAAGGTGAAGGTCGACTATCAATTGCTTCCCGCTGTTGTTGATCCGGCCGAAGCAAAATCGGGTCAGCAAATTCACGATGTTGCACCAAAAAACACGATCTACGAATGGTCGCTTGGCAACTCCAGAGCAGTGGACGCGGCCTTTGCATCCGCAAAGCACGTGACACACCTCGACATCGTCAACAATCGTCTGATTGCGAATGCCATAGAGCCGCGTGTCGCGCTTGCCGAATACGATGCCGGTACTGATCAGCTCACGCTTTGGAACACCACGCAAAATCCGCACGTGTCTCGTCTGGTGATTGCGGCGTTTGTCGGTGTGGCGCCCGAACACAAGCTTCGTGTCATCGCGCCGGATGTCGGCGGTGGCTTCGGTTCGAAGATTTTCATTTATCCGGAGGAGGTTGTTTGCCTGTGGGCTGCGCGAAAAATTGCCCGGCCGGTGAAATGGACGGCCGATCGATCGGAATCATTCATCACCGACGCGCATGGGCGCGACCACGTTACACATGCTGAACTGGCCCTTGATGCGAGTGGCAAGTTCCTGGCGATGCGCGTGAAGACGATCGCAAACCTCGGCGCCTATATGTCGACGTTTTCTTCGTCGGTACCGACCTATTTGTATGCGACGCTGCTGTCAGGGCAGTACGATATTCCTCAGATCTATTGTGAAGTCGACGCCGTTTACACGAACACGGTACCCGTCGACGCTTATCGCGGTGCCGGCCGTCCGGAAGCGACCTTCGTCGTAGAGCGGCTAGTGGAGGTGGCGGCACGGCAACTCGGAATCGATCCAGCCGATCTGCGCAGGCGCAATTTCATCAAGACATTTCCGCATCAGACGCCGGTGATCATGGCGTACGATGCCGGCGACTATAATGCGTCACTTAAAAAGGCGCTCGAGATTGCCGATGTAAAGGGTTTCAGCAAGCGCAAGCGCGACGCCGCGCGAAACGGCAAGCTGCGCGGTCTTGGCTACTCAACCTACATCGAAGCCTGCGGTATTGCTCCCTCGCAGGCGGTCGGATCGCTCGGTTGCGGTGTCGGTCTGTGGGAGAGCGCTGAAGTGCGCGTGAATCCAACCGGAAGCGTGGAGGTTCTGACCGGCACCCATGCTCACGGGCAAGGGCACGAGACGACATTTGCCCAACTCGTTTCGGAGCGTCTGGGCATACCGTTTGAAAACGTTTCTGTAGTGCACGGCGATACTGACAAGGTGCAGTTCGGCATGGGGACTTACGGCTCGCGTTCGGGCGCGGTCGGCATGTCCGCGATTGTAAAGGCTCTCGACAAAATAGAGGCCAAGGCGAAAAAAGTGGCCGCCCATATGCTCGAAGCAGCCGAGGGCGACATCGTTTTCAAAGACGGCAAATTCAACGTCGCCGGCACAGACAAATCGGCAGCCTGGGGCGATGTCGCGCTCAACGCCTACATCGCGCACAAATTTGCCGGGCAGGAGCTTGAACCCGGATTGAAAGAAACGAGCTTCTATGATCCGACCAATTTCACATTTCCTGCCGGTTGCCATATCTGCGAGGTCGAGATTGACCGCGACACCGGCAAAACAAACATTGTCAGTTGGACCGCCGTCGATGATTTCGGCACGGTGATCAATCCGATGATCGTGGAAGGTCAGGTTCACGGCGGCATCGCACAGGGCATCGGGCAAGCGTTGTTGGAAGTCGCCGTGTACGACAGGGACGGCCAGCTGGTGACGGGATCACTCATGGACTATTCGATGCCTCACGCTCATGACCTGCCGTCCTTTAAAGTCGGACTGACAGAGACGAAGGCACCATCGAATCCGCTTGGAATTAAAGGCTGTGGCGAAGCTGGCGCGATTGCTTCCCCTGCAGCGGTCATCAACGCCATAACCGACGCAATCGGCACAGAAGACCTCGCGATGCCGGCGACTGCGCAAGCGGTGTGGTCGGCGCTTGCGCGGCCGCAACCGCGTCAAGTGGCGTAGGAACGGGAGACAGCAAATGTACAATTTCACTTTTCATCGTCCGACGACGGTCCGCCAGGCCGCCGGCCTTCTGGCGCGCAATCCGGAAGCAAAGCTGCTCGCCGGTGGACACTCGCTGCTGCCGGTGATGAAGTTACGCTTGGCAAACCCTTCCGCGCTGATCGATCTGTCGTTGGTGGAAGGCTTGAGTGGTGTCGAGCAGAAAGGGCGTTCGGTCGTGATCGGGGCAATGACGCGTCACGCCGATGCGGCTAATTCACCGGTGCTACAACAGGTGCTGCCGGGACTGGCTTCCGTGCCGGGCTCCGTCGGCGATCCGCAGGTTCGCAATCGCGGGACCATCGGGGGTTCGATCGCCAACAACGATCCGAATGCCGACTATCCTGCGGCGTGCCTCGGGCTTGGTGCGACCATCATCACCAATAAGCGCCGCATTGCCGCCGACGATTTCTTCACTGGGATGTTTTCGACCGCTCTCGAGGATGGCGAGATAATTGCCAAGATCAGTTTCCCGGTTGCGAAAAAAGCGGCGTACGAGAAATTCAAGCATCCGGCCTCGGGCTTTGCGCTGGTTGGCGTCTTTGTGTCTAAACGCGGCTCCGAGATCCGGGTTGCGGTGACAGGGGCGGGCGCCAACGGCGTGTTTAGGGTCAAATCATTTGAAGAGGCATTGAAAAAACGCTTCGCAGCTAAGTCCCTCGAAGGAATGACGATACCGGCAACTGGTATGAACAGCGATATTCACGCCAGTGCCGAATATCGCGCACATCTTGTCGGAGTGTTGGCTAGGCGTGCCTTGGCAAAGGCAACAGCCTGACGCCAACTCAATGCGGAACAATTGCAGTTGGAACTGCGTTTCCGAGGCGAGGCATCAATTTCGCTCGGAAGGTTCGCTATGCAGGTAGTGCCGCTTTTAATTGTTGTATTGATCGCAGCATTCTTGGCGTATGTGCGCCTGACTGTTTAGTTGGTTCGCAACGCACACCGCATCAATCAGCCGGCGCGCGATCGAGCTCGCCAAGCAAATCGTGCAGGTCAAGCGGATTCGTGTACATCTGCAATGACCCGTCTGCTTTCTTCGGCCATTTTTCTTTTGGGCGATCCCAATAGAGCTCGACGCCATTGTCATCCGGGTCCCGCAAGTAGAGCGCCTCGCTGACACCGTGGTCGCTCGCACCTTCGAGCGGAATTTTGGCGACGATCAGCCGGCGCAATGCGTCTGCCAGGAGCCGCCGGCTCGGATAAAGAATTGCAGTATGGTAAAGACCTGTGCTGCCCGGGGGTGGAGGCGAGCCGCCCAGACTCTCCCACGTATTGAGCCCAAAGTGATGATGATACCCGCCGGCCGATATGAAGGCCGCGCCGGGCCGGCTAGTAGTGAGCGTAAAACCCAACACCCCACAATAGAAATCCAGGGCTCTCTGCAGGTTTGCAACCTTCAGGTGGACATGGCCAATCCGCACCCCTGGATCGATGGTGGGCATCTGTAGGGCGGGATTGTCGATGGTCTCGGCCTTCGTCATGGGTTCGTCCTGGCTCTTGGGTCCTTCGATCACCACATGTAAGACACGAGCGTGGTAGGATAAAGTCCCCGCATGACAGATAAGACCCTGCCGAATTCAATCGATTCAACCCTCGATCTGTTGGCCAAGGCCGACTACATCGCGGACCGATCGCTGGCGACGGTGTTGTACCTCGCCCTGCGCATGGGGCGGCCGTTGTTCGTCGAGGGTGAGGCAGGAGTCGGCAAGACCGAGATCGCAAAGGTTTTGGCAGCGACGCTCGGGCGGCGTCTGATCCGATTGCAGTGTTATGAGGGACTGGATGTTTCCGCTGCTGTCTACGAGTGGAATTACGGCGCTCAGATGATCGCCATCCGATTGGCGGAAGCCGAAGGGGAGGGTGACCGGACACGCATTGAACACGACGTATTTTCCGAGCGCTTTTTGATCAAGCGACCCCTGCTGCAGGCGCTTGAGCCCGATGCATCTGGACCGCCTGTCCTGTTGATCGACGAGATCGACCGCACTGACGAAGCTTTCGAAGCGTTCCTCTTGGAAGTGCTCGCCGATTTCCAGGTGACTGTACCGGAACTTGGGACCGTCAAGGCGGCTCATCCGCCGATTGTTGTTGTTACTTCCAACCGCACTCGTGAAGTGCACGATGCACTCAAACGGCGCTGTCTCTACTATTGGGTCGGCTATCCCAGCGCCGAGCGCGAGCTGAAGATTTTGCGCGCCAAGGTCCCCGGTATCGCAAAGAAGCTCTCCGAACAGATCGTGGCATTTGTCCAGGCGTTGCGCAAAGAAGATCTTTTCAAATCGCCTGGCGTTGCCGAAACGCTGGATTGGGCCGGCGCTCTCACCGAGCTGGATGTTGTTGCGCTCGATCCGGTGACCGTATCGGACACACTCGGTGTGTTACTTAAATATCAGGACGACATTGCCCGTCTCGACGGCACCAAGGTGAAAGCATTGCTCGACGAGGTAAAGTCGGAGCTGAGGGCGGCGGAGTAAGCTCATGGCCGTTCCTCAGGGCCGCCTCTCTGAAAACATCCTTTACTTCGCGCGCGCACTGCGCGCGGCCGGAATTCCCGTGGGACCCGGTGCGGTGCTCGACGCGCTGGAGGCTCTAAGTGTCGCAAATGTTGGTACGCGCGACGACTTCTATTGGACGCTGCACGCGGTGTTCGTGAAGCGCCACGAGCATACGATTCTTTTTGATCAGGCGTTTCGGATTTTCTTTCGCAAGCGCGATTACATCGAGAAAATGATTGCTTCGATGCTTCCGGAAATCGCACCTGGCAGCCCGAAGGCCCCACCGCCCGGTGCCCAGCGAATTCAGGAGGCGCTATTCTCCGGCATCAACGAAAGGGACCAAAGCAAGTCTGAAGTCGAGTTCGATGCGAAGCTGACCGTCTCCGATCGGGAAATCCTGCAGAAGAAAGACTTTGCACAGATGACCGCGGCTGAGATTGCCGCGGCGAAAGAGGCCATCGCACGTTTGACGCTACCGCTAGATGAGGTACGGACCCGGCGACTTGCGCCAAACCGACATGGCCACATGATCGATATCCGGCGCACCTTGCGCGCCAGCATGAAGGCCGGGGGTGCGCTGATCGATCTGAAGTATCTCGGTCCTCGCGTCGAAGAACCTCCCATTGTTGCGCTACTCGATATTTCCGGCTCGATGAGCGAGTACACCCGTCTGTTTTTGCATTTCTTGCACGCTTTAACGGACGCCCGCAAACGTGTGACCACGTTCTTGTTCGGCACACGGTTGACGAACGTAACGCGTGCAATCCGCCAACGCGACGCTGAAGAAGCGCTCGCCGCGTGTTCGGCAAATGTGGTCGACTGGTCCGGTGGCACTCGCATCACCACCTCGCTGCACACATTTAACAAGCAATGGGCGCGACGTGTCCTCACGCAAGGTGCGGTGGTGTTGTTGATTACCGATGGACTCGAGCGGGATGTCGACGACACGCTCGCCTTCGAGATCGATAGGCTCCATCGATCGTGCCGACGGCTTATGTGGTTGAACCCTTTGCTTCGCTTTCATGGCTTCGAAGCCCGTGCCAAAGGCGTGAAAACGATGTTGCCGCACGTTGACGAACTGCGGCCGATCCACAATCTGGAGTCCATGACAGATCTGGTTCGCGCCCTGTCTGGCGCGTCGCGCAGATCCTTTGACCCGAAACACATGCTGAGACAGGTCGCTTGACGGAGGAATTTTTATGCTGGCTCGCGATGAAGACATTCTCAAAACTGCGGAAGAGTGGCGCAAATCCGGTCGCGAGGTCGCTGTCGCAACCGTCGTCGAAACATGGGGGTCAGCACCACGCCCCGTTGGCTCCAATCTGGTGATCGACAATGAGGGTAATTTTCTCGGCTCGGTTTCAGGCGGCTGTGTCGAGGGTGCGGTCGTCGCCGAAGCAATGGACGTAATCGACAGTGGGAAACCAAAATTGCTCGAATTCGGTGTTGCCGATGAGACCGCGTGGAAGGTAGGTCTGTCCTGTGGTGGAACGATCCGGGTCTATGTCGAGAAGGTGGGCTGAGTGAAACTCGACGTCCTGCATGATCTTAACGCCGAGCGCGCTGCACGTCGCGCCGCGGTGCTGGTCACTGATACGGCGAGCGGTGCGCAGCGTCTGGTGAAGGCCGCGCATATGAAGAATGATGCGCTGAAGGATGTGCTGGAAAAGCGGTTGCGTATGGGTAAGAGCGGTATGGAGGACACTCCGCAAGGGCGTATTTTCCTCACTGTCTATGTACCATCGCCAAAACTTGTCATTACCGGAGCTGTTCATATCAGTCAGGCGCTTGCGCCCATTGGTCAGCTGCTTGGCTATGACGTGACGATCGTGGATCCGCGGACGGCCTTTGCATCGATCGAGCGGTTTCCCGACGTGAAGGTTATCGCGGAATGGCCCGACGTGGCACTGCCGCCGCTCGCGATTGATCACTACACCGCGTTTGTGGCTCTTACGCATGACCCGAAAATAGACGACCCCGCGCTCGAACACGCTTTGTCGCGCGACTGTTTTTATATCGGTGCGCTGGGTTCCAGAAAGACCCATGCAAAACGCGTCGAACGTCTCAAACAGGCTGGAATTTCCGAAGCCGACATCGCGCGTATTCATGCGCCTATCGGTCTTGATATCGAAGCCATATCACCTGCGGAGATCGCGGTCGCTATCATGGGCGAGATCACGCGGGTACTTCGCCAAAAGGTGGAAGCGACATGAAGTTCGGAGCAATTCCGGTCGCTGAGGCGTTCGGCGCGACAGCCGTTCACTCAATCAGGCAGGGCGACTTGGTGCTGAAGAAGGGCACGAAGATCGGTCCTGCCGAAGTTGCGGCACTCACCGCGGCCGGCGTCAAAGAAATCACGGTGGCGCGGCTCGATCCTGGAGACGTGTCTGAAGATCAGGCCGCCGCCGATATTGCTGCGGCAATCCGGGACGAAGGCGTGCGCGCCGACCGTGCTTTTACCGGCCGTTGCAATCTTTTTGCCGACAGTGCCGGGATTCTGGTCGTCGATAAGAATTCAATCGATGCGCTCAACCGGGTCGACGAGGCCATCACGGTAGCGACCCTGCCGGCCTACAAGCCGGTGGTGGAAGGCGAGATGATCGCAACGGTCAAGATCATTCCATTCGCTGTCCCAAGGTCCGCGCGCAACCAAGCAATCGTCGCAGCGGCAAAGGCGAAGCCCGTCATTCGCATAGCGCCCTACAAGGTTCGAAAAGTGGGGGTTGTCTCTACTTTATTGCCGGGCCTGTCGCCGAAGGTCATCGACAAAACCCTGAAAATAACTGCTGCAAGAATTGCGCCTGCTGACGCGAAAATTATTGCTGAGCAGCGTGTGCCGCACGAACAGGCTGCGCTTGCTCGAGCCATTGACGAATTGCTGAAAGCGGGTGCTGAGCTTGTGATCGTGTTCGGAGCCTCAGCCATCGCGGACCGCCGCGATGTAATACCTGCGGCGGTCGAAGCCGTCGGCGGTGAGATCGAACATTTCGGTATGCCCGTTGATCCCGGAAACCTGATGCTGATCGGCACAGCACGCGGTCAGGCCGTCCTTGGTGCTCCCGGTTGCGCGCGCAGCCCAAAGGAGAACGGTTTCGATTGGGTGTTGATGCGGTTGCTCGCTGGTCTGCCTGTCACGCGTACCGATGTTACGGGCATGGGCGTCGGCGGTTTGTTGATGGAGATCGTGACGCGACCGCAGCCACGCGAAGAACGTGCGCCCGAGATGGGGCGCCACGTCGCCGCTGTATTGCTCGCAGCCGGGCGTTCGACGCGCATGGGAGCAGTGAACAAGATGCTGGCTGAGATTGGCGGCAAGTCATTGGTACGCATTGCGGCGGAGCAGGCGGTTGCCTCGCGTGCTCGGCCCGTGATCGTCGTTACCGGGCACGAGCGCGAGAAAGTGGAAACTGCGTTGAAGGGACTATCGGTACGTTTGGTCCACAACCCCGATTTTTCGGAAGGCCTCGGCACGTCGCTTAAAGTAGGGATAACTTGCGTTCCTCAGGAGGCCGACGCGGCGATCATTTGTCTCGCCGACATGCCACAGGTCGATGCGGCATTGATCGATCGCCTGATTGCTGCTTTCGATCCCGAACGTGGCGCGCTCGTGGTGGTGCCGAGTATCGACGGTCGGCGCGGCAATCCCGTCGTGTGGTCACGCCGTTTCTTTCACGATCTGATGTCAATTCAAGGTGACGTTGGCGCACGCCACCTGATCGGCAATTACGCCGAGGCAGTCGTCGAAGTGCCAGTTTCTGGTGACGCAGCGCTTACTGACGTGGACACGCCCGAGTCGCTTTCTGCCGTCAAGGCTGAAATCGAGCGTGCTTGAGATTCGAATCATTGATCGTGCCACCCGACTCACTCCTATGTTTGGAAAGTTGCTCGGTTAGGGAAAGGCGATGGCCAACATCTATGCACCTGTGATGCGTGCGCTTGTGGTTGTAGCCTTGGTGCTGGCGACCGCGACGTTGATGTTCGTTGCGGTCAATACCGCCCGCGCCGCCAGTGACGCGCAGTCCGCCGCGTTTTATTCAAGCAACTGATATTCAAAGAAAATCCGCGGATCTTGCAGAGGGGCGTTTCTTGCCCTAAATAATGACTGACCAGTCAGTCATTATTGGTGGCTATCATGCTGCATCCACCGAGGTCCCGCAAGACACCCGCCCAGCGCGCAAGACGCAAGCTCGCGGCGGAAGCGGCGCGGACAGCCGGCCTTCCCGGCAGCCCCGCACGCAAGACACGGAGCATCGAACGTCGCGACGCAATCTTGTCTGCGGCGCTTGATGAATTCTCGATCCGCGGCTTTGAGGCGGCGCGTCTCGACGATGTCGCGCGAAGGGCAGGCGTCGCCAAGGGAACAATCTATCTCTACTTCCGTGACAAGGAGAGTCTGTTTCAGGAGTTGATCCGGACCATGCTCACTCCGCTTGTCGGTACGATCGAGGCCATGGGCGAGGCCGACGTACCGGTCGCATTGCTGGCTGATCGTATCGTCGATCTGTTTGTGCGCGAAGTCTACGAGACGCGGAGGAAAGACGTTATTCGCCTCATGATTACCGAGGGCCGGCGCTTTCCGAAACTTGCTGAATTCTACTATCGGGAAGTGCTATCGCGAGTCATTGGAGCCGTGCGCGCCTTGTTGCGACGCGCCGCCGCGCGCGGCGAGATTCCAGAAGGGCTCGCGGACTATCCGCAAATTGTCGCTGCACCGGGATTGGTGGCGATTGTCTGGAGCGGTCTGTTCGAACGATTTGAACCGCTCGATGTTCGCAAAATGATGAGGACCCATGTCGAACTGTTATTCGCGCCGAGGAGAGCAACATGAGAACAAAGCTCACTGGCTTCGGGGCTGTCATGCTGGTCGCGCTCGCGCTTGGCGGTTGCAGCAAAACCAACGACCGCGTGCTGCAGGGCTGGGTCGAGGCCGAACTGATATTCGTTTCTCCTGATGAGCAAGGGCGCGTAGAGACGTTGAAGGTTCGCGAAGGTGATCGTGTGAACAAAGGCGACCTCCTTTTCACCGTCGACGACGATCTGCAAAAGGCCGACGTCGTGGTGCGAAATACAGCTGTCATAAATGCACAGCAGGGCTACGATCGCGCGAGAGAGTTGCTGAAGTCGGCGGCCGGCACACAAAAAACGTACGACGATGCCGAGGCTGCACTACGCCAGGCAAAGGCGAACCTCGATTGGTCGCAGACGCGGCTCGCACGCAGGAACGCATACAGTCCTGGGGATTCGACTGTTGAGCAGATTTATTATCGCCCGGGCGAGACCGTGCCGGCAGGCCGGCCCGTTGTCGCACTGCTGCCACCCGGTAACCTCAAAATTCGTTTTTTTGCGCCGCAAGCGATACTTCCAGCGATCAAATTCGGAGATATCGTTGACGTGAGTTGCGACGGTTGCGAAAAAGGTCTGACCGCGAAAGTGAGCTTTATCGCGCGGAGCGCCGAGTACACGCCGCCGGTTATCTATAGCCAGGAGGAGCGCGCCAAGCTGGTGTTTTTGATTGAGGCGCGGCCCGAACAGCCGGACAAATTCCGCGTCGGTCAGCCGGTTACGGTTACGCTGCGACAAGAGTCGCCTTGATGAACGTGAACGATATCGTCATCGATGTCCACGGCCTGACCAAAAAATTCGGCGGCCGCGCGGTGGTGCGCAACCTGTCCATGCAGGTCAGGCGCGGCACAATCTATGGCTTTCTCGGCCCGAACGGATCCGGCAAGACGACGACGATTCGCATGCTCTGCGGTCTTCTCACGCCGGATGAGGGAACCGGAACGTGCCTGGGTTATGACATCCGCACGGAAACCGAAAAAATAAAGCGATACGTCGGCTACATGACGCAGCGCTTCAGCCTCTATCAGGATCTTTCGGTGCGCGAAAATCTTGAGTTCATAGGACGAGTTTACGGCATCGACCATCCCGTCGCTGCAGCCCGCGCCGCAATCGAACGGCTTGGTCTTACGGGGAGGGAAGCGCAGATTGCCGGAGAGCTTTCCGGCGGTTGGAAACAGCGGCTGGCGCTCGGGGCCTGCACGCTCCCAAGCCCGCAACTGTTGCTGCTCGATGAACCGACGGCCGGCGTTGATCCCAAAGCGAGGCGCGAATTCTGGAACGAGATCCATGCGCTCGCTGCTGACGGACTCACGGTGCTGGTATCGACGCACTACATGGACGAGGCCGAACGTTGCCACGAGATTGCATACATCGCTTTTGGCGAGCTGCTTGCGCGCGGCACTGTCTATGAGGTGATCAAGTCATCGCATTTGACGACCTATGTCGTGAGCGCCCCGAATGGCGAAGGGCTTTCCGAACTCACGACGGAACTCACTGACAAGCCTGGTATCGATATGGTGGCGCCCTTCGGCACCAACTTACACGTATCCGGTCGCGACGAGGCCGCACTCGAAGCTGCTATTGCGCCGTACCGCAAGCAAAAAAATCTTGACTGGGAGCGATCAGAGCCGTCGCTCGAGGATGTGTTCATTGATCTGATGGGCAAGGCGCGGGACAATTTTCAATGACGCACATGCTCCCTTCAGCACAGGAGGCAAGGCGCGTTCCCGGCGAAGGGTTCTGGCGGAAAACCTGGGCCATGCTGGTGAAAGAGTTCATCCAGCTCAGACGTGACCGCGTGTCCTTTGCGATGATCATCATGATCCCGCTCATCCAGTTGCTACTGTTCGGGTATGCGATCAACACCACGCCACGCCATCTACCGACCGCTGTGCTGATGCAGGAAACGAGTGACCTCTCTCGCTCCATCCTGGCTGCAATCGAGAACACGAAATATTTCCGCGTCACCCACTTGCCGCACAGCGAGGCCGAAGTCGATCAATTGCTTGCCTCGGGCTCTGTACTGTTTGCCATCGAGATGCCGGCCAATTTTGAACGCTCGGTGCGTCGCGGTGACAAGCCATCGATGCTTGTGATCGCCGACGCCACCGATCCTGTCGCGTCGGGCACGGCCCTCGGTGCTCTCGGAGAGGTCCTCCAGACGGCGCTTTCTCATGATCGCGATGTCCCGGACAGCCCCAATATGCCGTTCGAGATCCGCACCCATGCCCGTTACAACCCCGCCGCCATAACCCAGCTCAACATCGTGCCGGGACTTGTGGGCACGATTCTCACCATGACCATGCTGATTTTCACGGCGCTCTCGGTCACCCGCGAGATCGAGCGCGGCACGATGGA
>DASRAF010000188.1:0-4578 GCA_035638295.1 Pseudolabrys sp. | reverse complement strand
CAGGCTCAGGTACGCTTCTCCAATCGCGAGCCGTCAGGCCGCACCTGAGACGCGTGTGTCGATTTCGTTTCGTAGCAACGCAAAATCGATGGGTTTGGTGAGAAGCGCTTCGGCGCCTCCCTCTATTGCCTTACGTTTGGTCTCCGCATCGCCGTAGGCTGTAATCATGATGACCGGGACATCGGGCCGCGCCGCCTTGGCCTTGGGCAACAATTCGAGCCCGGTCATCCCCGGCATGTTGATGTCGGACAGGATCAATATGAGCGAGGCAGTCCGCGCATCGCTGATGCATTGCAATGCCGCCGGAGCGGATTGTGCAAATTCCATGACAAATCGCCCGGAGCGGAGGTCACGCCGAAATTGCTGGCGAAACAGCATTTCAACATCGGGCTCATCGTCAACCACAAGAATAAGAACGGTCACGCTCGTGCTCCTGACTTTGCAATTGATGCCGCGGTGCGGGGAAGAATAATCCTGAATTCGGTGAATTCGCCCGGCCGCGTATCGACTTCAATTGAGCCGGCGTGCTGTTTGACGATGATATCGTGACTGATGGAGAGGCCAAGCCCCGTTCCTTCTCCTGCGGGTTTGGTTGTGAAGAACGGATTGAACATCTTGTCCTTCACTTCGGGAGGGATGCCGGTCCCGTTGTCACGAATTCTGATCTCTACGCGGTCGCCGAGATTTTTGGTGGCGGCAGCGAGAGTAGGTTCATAACCGTTGTCGCCTGTCTGGTCTTTGCGCTTTGTTGCCGCATAGAAGCCGTTCGAGATCAGGTTGAGCAGAACGCGGGTAATTTCCTGTGGAAACAGATCGACCTCGCCCGCCGTTGGATCGAAGGAACGATCGAGGGTGATGTTGAAGCCCTGCCTTTCGGCCCGTGCGCCGTGATAGGCAAGATTGAGGCTCTCCTCCACCACTGCATTGATGTCGACGGGCCGGTGTTCGCCGGAGCCCGTCCGCGAATGCAGCAGCATGTTCTTGACGATTGAATCCGCGCGTTTGCCGTGCTGCACGACCTTGTCGAGATTGCCCTGCAGCATATCGGCGATCTCGTTGATTTCGTCACGCAACTTGTCGCTCACATTGGCCTCGGTAAGCGCCTGACGCAGTTCTTCGATCAACTCGACCGAGACCGCCGAGAAATTGTTGACGAAGTTCAGCGGATTCTTGATTTCGTGCGCTATTCCCGCAGTCAGCTGTCCCAGAGAAGCGAGTTTCTCGGTCTGAACGAGGCGGTCCTGAGCGGTACGCAGCTCCTCCAGCGATTGTCCCAGCTCTCGCGTCCGCGCTTCGACGCTTTCGAACAAGCGAACGTTCTCGATTGCGATCGCTGCCTGGTCGGCAAAAGTCGTGACGAGCTCGATCTGCTTGTCGGTGAAGGGCTTCACCTCGTGACGTGTCAGCGCGAGAACGCCGATCGCGGCACCCTCGCGTAACATCGGAACGCTGAGAATTGTACGGAAGTCGCCGAATTTCTGCGCTTCAGCAAAGGTGTACTCAGGGTCCGCCTGCACGTCGGGAATGTGCACGACCTTTCCCTCAAGCAAAGCCCGTCCCGTTGCGGATCCGCGCTCGCGCTTGACCGGCAGGTCCCTCACCAATTCGTTGAATTGGTCCGAAAAGCCGTACGTCGCCGCGCGCTTGAATACCCCGCCCTGTTCGCGGGCGATGGTCCCCTGGTCCGCTTCGCAGAGCCGGGCCGCGGCTTCGACCAGCGCCTGCAGAACGATTTGCAGGTCGAATGTTGAACGGCTGATGACCTTGAGTACATCGGCAGTCGCGGTTTGCTGCTGCAGCGTCTCGCGCAACTCGCTGAGCAGCCGCGTGTTTTCGATCGCAATCACAGCCTGGGCTGCAAAGTTCTGCACCAATTCGATCTGCTTGTCGGTGAACGGACGCACTTCCTGGCGATACACATTGATAGCGCCGATAATCTCGCCCTCCTTAAGCATTGGGACCGCCACAAGGGTCCGAGCACCGGCAACGTCAACAAGCTCGACGATCCGGGGGTCCTTTGCGAGGTAAGATTCGTCAGTGCGCAAGTCCGGGCAATGAATGACGTGTCCCGTCTTGGCTAACCGCGCGAGCGGAATTTGCGGATGCCCGCGCAATTCGATTTCGGGATTTTGCCTCCAGAAATCCGCATACTTTTCCTTGCTGTGCACCGCCACGAACCGGAATTTAGACCCCTCCCGTAGAAACAGGTTGCCATAGGTGGCTTCGCAGATACGGGTCGCATTGGCCAACATCGCGTTAAAGACCGGCTCAAGATTGCCGTGCGAGCTCGAGATGACTTTGAGCACCTCTGAGGTTGCCGTCTGCTGCTCGAGCGCCTCGCTGAGTTCGTGCGTCCGGATCTCGACCTTCTTTTCGAGGTCAGCGTACGAATCCTGCAATCGTCCGGCCATGTCGTTGAACTGGTCGGCGAGCGCTTCGAGTTCGTCGCCGGATTTGATCGAGATGCGTTGCGCGAGATCGCCACCACCGATGCGCGCGGCACCCGTCCGCAGCGCCTGGATCGGCACCACCATCCTTCGCGCGAGGAATATCCCCGCGAGCGCCGCAAGAAACAGCGCGCCGATCAGAACCAGCGCCGTGCGCTGGATGGAGGCTATCAGCGGCTGATAAGCCTCCTCGACGGGAAGTTCGACAAACACGGTCCAGCCCAGCGGAGCGACAGGCGCGAACGCCGTCAGCACTTTTCGTCCCTGGATGTCGGTTGCGGTCTCGATGTCTTCCGCCGGACCGCCTTTATCCGCGCGCTGCGCGGCCTGAACCTGCGCAAGTCTAGTCATATCCGTATTGCGCAGAACGAGGCTGATGTCCGGATGCGAGATCAGGCGTCCCTGCGCGTCAACCACGTAGGCCTGGCCGCGCTCACCAACCTTGATCTTGGAGACGACGTCCCAGATCAGCTTGAGATTAACTTCTGCGATGCTGACGCCGGCGTCGCGGCGCGTGCCGGCGAGCGACAGCGTCATGTAAGGTTCGGACTCGCGGCGAAAATAGACCGGGCCATAGTAGATCTTGTTTTTGACCGCCTCGGTGAACTTCGGCTCCTTGGACAAGTCGAGACCGCTGCCGACCACGTCCATCGCCAGCCGCGATACGCGAAGCTGTTCCTTACCGCTTGCGTCGACCTGCGAAAGTTCGGTGATGGCCGGGACCTGACGCAGCAAACGCAGCGCATCGAACCGACGCTGTTCAGTGGTAGCCGCGGACCAGAGCAATTGGGTGGTCCATCCTACCTGACTTTCTATTTCCTTGATGAACTGACCGATCTTGGCCGCCGCCGCTTCCGCCTGCTCGTGCTGGATGCGGATCAGCGACTCTTTATTTTCGCGATACGAGCCCCAGATCTCGAAGACGCCATTGACCAGCAATGCCAGGCACACCACGGCAACGAACAGGCCGGTGTATTTGAGGAATAGCCGGCTTCGAATCTTCGACCGTGCCGGTGCGTTAGGTTGTGCGGGCGCAGCGTAGTCTGTCATCCGATCACCTGGTCAGCGATCAGGATACGAGCTGCAGCTCGCGCTTGCTGCAATGTGCGTGCAGTAGCCGAAGCCGCAAAGACGATGATAGCCAGCCGGCGCACGCAAGGACCCCCTGTTGCCGACAACCTTGCCAGTCGCGGCTCAAAACATAGCAGAATGGGGGACGACAGAAAGGGATGACAAGGCGAGGATTTGACGCGATTTGCAGCCGTCTCAGGGGCCTGCGCCCTCAGTTCATCCGACCGAAGCGATCATCGAGGGCATAACCGGCCCCACGGACCGTCCGGATCGGGTCGGCCATGTGACCGCGGTTGATCGCCTTGCGCAGGCGGCCGACATGCACATCGACCGTTCTTTCATCGATATAGATGTCCGAGCCCCAGACGCCATCGAGCAACTGCTCGCGCGAGAACACGCGTCCCGGCCGCTCCATCAAGAATTCGAGCAACCGGTATTCGGTGGGCCCAAGATCGATCGGACGGCCGTTGCGAGAAACGCGCTTCTTTTCGCGATCGAGCTCTATATCGCCGATACTGAGTATGGTCGCGACCCGCTCGGGATTGGCCCGGCGCAGCAATGCGCGCACCCGTGCCAGCAATTCGGGTACCGAGAACGGCTTTACGATGTAGTCGTCGGCTCCGGTCGCAAGCCCGCGGACCTTTTCGCTCTCCTCGCCCCGCGCCGTGAGCATGATGATCGGCAGTTGGCGGGTCTCGGGGCGCGCCCGCAGCCGGCGGCACAATTCGATCCCGGAAAGACCCGGCAGCATCCAGTCGAGGACCACCAGATCGGGTGTGCTTTCCTTCAATCGCGTATCGGCTTCGTCGCCGCGAGCCGACGTTTCAACCTCGTAACCCTCGGCTTCGAGATTGTAGCGTAGCAGCATTGTCAAAGGCTCTTCGTCTTCGACAATGAGGATGCGCGCGTTCATGCGAAATCCGTTGTCCATCAAATGCTACCCTGTGCGCAAAGCTGCGATGGTCGTCGTGTCGCCTTTCGGGCGCTGATCGGCAATCGGGTGTCCCTCGATGATGTAGTGGACCGTCTCCGCGATGTTGGTCGCATGATCGCCCATGCG
>DASRAF010000187.1:0-3844 GCA_035638295.1 Pseudolabrys sp. | reverse complement strand
CCAAGTCACCACATAATGACGGAACCTGCGAGGACGCGACGCTCTCAGAGGAGCTCGACCATCCCTGCCCCCACTGTGGCTCCCGCATGGTGATCATCGAGACGTTTGAGCCGGGGCGCTGGCCTCGCCATCGCCCTTCCGTCCCAACAGTCAGCATCAACACGTCATGACCCTGCGCCCCACCATCACGATCACCACCTTATTGTCTTCGCCGCTGGCATCTGCCGGCTACGATCAGGCGCGCCATTTTTCGTGGTTTGCCCACCCGATCTGGCACGCAAGCGGCCGATCATCCGCAGAAAACCACGCCCAACACACCCCACGGCCGTGTCTTCCCTCAACAATCAGCCCCGACGCTTGTCTCCTAGCACCAAAGCTGCACCGGCCGCGCCAGACAAATTCCCATAGCGCCTGCTGATAGGGGTGCCCCAATCCCGCGGTTTATACCGAGAGGAAAACTATGCCGCACAGGAACGTTTTCACCGAGATTCACAGATCAGGCCTTTGATCGACTCGGCATAGTTTGGTCTGTACCTGCCGCTCTCAACAGCGGAGGACAGACTAATGATTGCAGAAGAGTACTTGGCCGGGAGCCGCTTGTTTCGGCGACTAAAGAACGGATCTCACGGACAGCTGATCGAGCGCTACGGGGCGCGTCTCATTGATGACGGGTTCGCTCAGAGAGTCACTTTCCGGTCGCTCCGTTTGATCGGCGACTTCATGAAGTGGATGGCGAGCGGCCGCTTTAGGGTCGCCGACATCGATGAACCTATGGTCGAAAGGTTTCTCCGAAACCGAGCCAAGAAGCGGTCCATCGACTCGGGCGATCGCCCGGCATTGAAGCGATTCCTGTCGATGCTGCGCGATGCTGGTGTCATCGCGCCAGCGGAGCCACCGCGGATCACTCCACAGCACCAGATATTCGCGGAGTTCAGCGACTATCTGCGGAGAGAACGTGGGTTGGCGGCGAAGACCATCATTGGACATTCGCGCGTGATCCGGAGCTTCCTCGCTGAGGTATGCCCCGCCGGCGCCAAGGATTTCGGCAACATCAACCATGCGGATGTCGTGCGCTACGTCGAACGTCACGCCCGGGACGGGAGCCCATCGTCTGGGAGGGTGATGTGTTGGTCACTACGGGCATTTCTCCGATACCTTCATCACAAACGGCTGAACCGGATCTCTCTGGCTGACTGCGTGCCCTCAATCAGGCGATGGAAGCTCGCGAACCTGCCGACCTATTTATCCGCCGAGCAGGTACAGAAAGTCCTCGACAGTTGCGATCGAGCACCCGCCATCGGGCGGCGGGACTACGCCATCCTTATGATGTTGGCCAAGCTCGGCTTGCGGGCCAACGAGATCGCGAACCTCACATTGGACGATGTCGACTGGCGATCCGGCGACATGTGCGTGCGCGCCAAGGGCCGGCAGAGAGCACGGATGCCGATTCCTTCAGACGTCGGCGCAGCTGTCGTCGCCTACCTACGTCATGCTCGCCCCAAGTCTTCGTGTCGCCACCTATTTCTCCGTACACCCGCTCCCCACGTTGGCTTTGCATCTTCTAGCGCAATCACGATGATCGCCAAGACCGCTCTCGAGCGTGCCGGTATCCGTGGCCTCCCGCACCAAGGGGCTCATATTTTTCGGCACAGCCTCGCCACCGGGCTTCTTAAGGCCGGTGCGACGCTGTCGGAGATCGGCCAGCTACTGCGACACCAGGGTCATGACACAACCCGCATCTATGCCAAGGTGGACATCGATACGCTCCGGACTTTGAGCCCGTCGTGGCCGGGAGGCGCACAATGACCGGTCTACGAGTCGCACTCGAGCAATATCTGAGCATGCGCCAAGGGTTGGGATACAAGTACCGACACCAAGCGGGCCGTCTCCGCGACTTCGTCTCGTTCATGGAGAGGCGCAAGGCCACGACCATCACGACGAAGCTGGCCATAGCATGGGCGTCCTTGCCACCCGGTCGGCATGCGTTGCCGGCCAAGCGGTTGAGCGACGTGCGCGGGTTCGCACGGCATCTCTCAGGCCTAAATCCGAAGACGGAGGTACCGCCCAACGGGATCTTTACAC
This sequence comes from Pseudolabrys sp., assembly GCA_035638295.1. GTDB lineage: Bacteria > Pseudomonadota > Alphaproteobacteria > Rhizobiales > Xanthobacteraceae > Pseudolabrys. The sequence goes on along the minus strand of DASRAF010000187.1, from coordinate 1,762 downwards.
AATTGAAGCGTCCCAAACCCTATGTCTACAGCGATGCCGAGATCGACGCATTGCTGACAGCAGCGTTGACCCTACCGCCAACGGACGGACTGCGCCGCTGGACGTATCACCATCTTTTCGGTCTTATTGCGGTGACGGGAATGCGGCTGTCTGAAGCAACCGGCCTGCAACGTGATGACGTTGACCTCACGAACGGTGTGCTGACAGTTCAGCAATCCAAGTTCGGCAAGTCTCGCCTCCTACCCTTGCATCCGACCATCTGCGCAGCGCTCCGCAGCTACGCCGAGCGGCGCGACGCTCATCTTGGATCGCGCTGCGGCCCCCATTTCTTCGTTGCGGAGCGAGGCGGTGGACTGGTGAAGAAGTGTATTTACCGTGTTTTCTGGCGCTTGTCCCGCGAGATCGGTCTACGACACCCTGGTGATAATAGGGGGCCGCGCGTGCACGATTTGCGGCATACCTTTGCCATGCGCACGTTGCTCGGCTGGTATCGCAAAGGGGCGGACGTCGAGAAGAAGCTTCCGGCACTTTCTACCTATCTCGGTCACACCAGCGTTCGAGATACCTATTGGTACCTCTCGGCATGCCCGGACTTGATGCAAGAGGCAGTCCGGCGCCTCGATCGGCGATGGGAGGTCAGGCCATGAAGCGGAGCAGCAACGTAGCCACGCTCATCGAGCGCTACTTCACCGAACGGCTCATGCGTCAGCGCGACGTGAGCACCAACACGATCACATCGTATAGGGACACGTTCCGGCTACTGTTCACGTTTGCGCAGACCAAGCTTCGCAAGGCTCCGTCGTCCCTGGAACTCCAAGATCTTGAAGCGCCTTTCATCGGCGCGTTCCTTACCGACCTCGAGACCAAGCGTGGTGCCAGCGTCAGGACCCGCAATCTGCGGCTTACTGCCATCCGCTCCTTCTTCCGTTTCGTATCCTTTGAGGAGCCCGCCCACAGCGCCTTGATCCAGCGCGTTCTAGCGATACCGAACAAGCGCCACGACAAACGACAGGTGCATTTCCTGATGCGTCCCGAAAGCGAGGCGATACTTGCCGCGCCCGATCGCACGACGTGGCTCGGCCGGCGCGATCACGCTTTGTTGCTGCTCGCGGTTCAGACAGGCTTGCGCGTCTCTGAGCTGATCGGTCTTGATCGGGACGCCTTACATCTGAGCGCCGGTGCCCACGTGCGAGTTATAGGCAAGGGCCGGAAGGAGCGATGCACGCCGCTTACGAAGAATGCCCGATGTGCCCTGCAGGAATGGCTCAAGGAGCCCGTGCGGCGCGGAGCGAGTGCCTTATTCCCCAACGTGCACGGGGGCCGGCTCAGTGCCGACAGCGTCCAGTCGCTGCTGGCCAAGTATGTGCGAGTCGCCAGCGAGAGATGCCCGACATTGAAGTCCAAACGCGTGTCGCCGCACGTTTTGAGGCACACCGCTGCGATGGAGCTTCTGCAGGCGGGCGTCGATTCCTCCGTGATTGCGTTGTGGCTCGGCCATGAATGCATCGAAACGACGCAAGTCTACCTGCACGCCCACCTCGCGCTTAAGGAAGCAGCCTTGGCCAAACTTAACCCATACAAGGGTAACGGACGAACCCGCTTCAAGCCGAGCGACCGCCTGCTCGACTTTCTCGAGGCTTTGTGAAGGCAAACTACGCCGAATGGATTGGGGGCGATCTTCGCACGCTGCCTTAGCAAACAGTGCGCGAAAACCCGCGCGCTAAGCCCGTTCGGTGTAGTTCGGCGCTCGGTATAAACCGCG
>DASRAF010000186.1:0-2848 GCA_035638295.1 Pseudolabrys sp. | reverse complement strand
GAGAAGTTTACCAGCATCACTGACCGCTTCTTCCCGTCGATCAGGATACTACATCCGCTGCCATGTCACCGCTTCGACGCCAGAACCCGAGGGAAGAGCCCCGTGCGTTAGCAGCGCACGCCGGGATCTGTGCGGGGGGCGAGGAGCAATCCTCGTCCCTTGTACGTTGCGGATTGCTTAGCGAATAAACAAATTTTGCCGAGCAGCGAGGAGAACGGTGAGCCTCTTTCGTCCCTTTGGCGAATGAGCCTGTGCGGTAGATTAGGCCCCGTTTTCCAAGCTCCGCTGTTCAGATTGGACGGTATCTTGGGACACGCGCGTGAACGTAGATCCTGCGTACAAGGTTGTTCGAAGCGGAGCTCTTGCTGAATACACGAGGTGGAAGGATAGGACAGTGATTGACGGCATATTGGGTATCGATGTTTCCAAAAATACACTCGACGCGAGCATGTCTAGCTGCAACAACAGAGTACGCGCCAGGAGCTTCGCGAATTCCTCGGATGGATGGCGCCATCTCCTGGATTGGCTGACCACCCAGAAGATCCGGCGGGTTCATGCCTGTATGGAATCCACCGGGCGCTATAGTCTAGTTTCTGTCGCGAAACGGCTGAACTTAGGGGGTCCGATTCAAGTTATGCCGATAGATTGGGCACAAGGTTACGGAGAATGCCGGAATCGGCAAGCTCGTAACGGGCGATTTTTTCGGTGCGGTTCGGAGTTGCACGCCCTTTGTCAGCTTGGGATGCGCTGAGCCGTGGCCACTTTGAGTGGCCGAGGCGGGCCGTCGTGTCGATCAAGCAGCTTTTCGCTTGCGTGACGGTCGCGTCAGCAGTGCTGCGATCCTCATGAGATTGTTGGCGAGCACGGCGGCGGCGATCCACAGCTCGAAACGGTCGCGTCCTTCAGCCAGGCAGCGCTTCATGCCGCGGCCTCGAAACAGCACGGAGATGCGTCCCTCGATGCCGGCGCGAAAGCGCTGACCATCCTTGAAGACCGTACTCTTCTCATATGCCTCCCGTCGCGCCGTCCTCTCGCCGCCACGCTGAGGAATGCACACCACTTTGACGCCGGCGTGCTTGCACGAGGCGAGGTTCTGCTCACTGAAGAAGCCACGATCTGAGCCGTACAGTTGCGGGGCCCGGCCAAAGGACTGCCTGTGGCGCTGGAGGGAAAATGCCACGTGGACCTCGTCGGGTGGATTGCCCCTCAGCACCTCGTATTGCGTGATCAGGCCTGCTGCGCTTTCGGCGAGGAAGACCTTGTGGCCAAACTCGACCGGCGTGCGCACCTTGCCGCGCTTGATCAGGTCGGTATGAGGCTCGAAGATGGAATAAATCTTCTCGTCGGTAGCGAGCTGCTCACCAAAGAGCACACGACGACGTGCCTGATCGATGACACGATCTCCCAGGTGGCAGAAGTGCTCGATCTGCCCGCGCAGTTCCTCGATGGCCATGTCGGTGAACACGTCCTTGCCGCGGATCGTGCGGGTTCTCTCGAGCCCCGCGCGTGCGTTTCCTACGACCTCCTCGGCGATGTCGATGAGCACTCGGTATGTGCGGGCCTGCTGCTCGTGACGCTGCCTCGTCGTCATGCGCTGGATCTCGTACATCCGGCGCCGCGCCGCGCGCGTGCGGTCGCAAAAGCCCTTGATTCTTCGCAATTCCAGCGCTTTGGCCAGACGGCGGACCAGGCGTGTGACGACGCGGACTACATCCCATAGCAACGTGTTGTCAGTCGGATGATGAATGTCGGTCTGCACCACCGTCGTGTCGACCCGCAACTTAGCACCGTCCTCCAATCCGAGCTCGACCGCTGCCCGAACCACCAAATCGTTGACCACTCTCAGCGTTTGTGGGGTCAGACGGATGAAGCCACGCTGAAAGGCGTCATGCTTCGGCACCGGCGCGCAGTAGAAGTCGGTGAACTGACGAAGCGTCAATCCATCTGCGATGCGTTCACGCAACTCGCGATAGTCCCAGTTCTTGAGCCGCATCAGAACCAGCGAGCGCAGAACCTGCGTCGCCGTTAATCCGTGACGACCGCTATCAGGCTGCTTCAGGCCACGCACCAGGTCCCGCCGGACGCGCTCGATGACGTCCCGCTGGTCGTCGAGAAAGCCAGATATCGCCTCCAGCAGCGGCTCCAGGCGAATGTCCTGATCGCGTTGCCGCATCAGCTCCCAATCGGCAAAGCTGATCTGTCGCGCCGTCGCTCTCACATCGCTCGGCTCTTCTTGCTTCTGGATGCTTCGGCGCGTTCTCGCTTCAGCGCTTTGATGTATCGCGGTGCCGCCTGCTGCAGCAGATCCTGCAGAGCGCGCCCGTTGTCCAGGCTGCGCTGAACCTCCGGCACAAGCTCTTCCGGCACGTAGACGGCGACACGACGCCCGTTCGCGCGACCGTAGAACACATAACTTTGATGCTGTTCGCCAGACCGGCACGCCGGGCAATTCCTGCGGATGCACCGGCTACGACGAAAGCTCAGCGAACCCAGAAGCGCAGGCCAGAGACTCGTCGTTTCGCTTCGCAGCCAGCGCGCAACATCCGAAGGCGATTCCGAATCAACATGCTTCATATGAAGAATGTGATACTATGCACATGTACGGCGCAAGAAAAAACGTGCGCGAAAATCGCGCGATAACCCATATTTTAAAGGGCGAAATGCGATTCGCGACAGAAACTAGACTAGCGCTATGCCGATGATGGTGTGCCACGAAACGCACCGACGCAAGGAGGTGCGGAACTGTGTGTTAGTTGATCCAGCCGCGGATGTTCGCGTTGAACATCCTCGCCAGATCATCAAGCGACTTGTCGCTGCGCTCATGTAGCGTCCAGCCGCGAACTGTCTG
>DASRAF010000185.1:0-5556 GCA_035638295.1 Pseudolabrys sp. | reverse complement strand
ATGATTTTGGGGATGTCTGTTGGCGCGTTCACCCTTCTGCACGTTGTCATTACTCTGATTGCGATAGGGAGTGGATTGATCGTTGTCGGCGGAATGTTCGCCTCGCATAAACTTCCTGGCACGACCGCACTATTTCTTTTTACCACGGCACTCACCAGCGTGACCGGGTTTCTTTTTCCAATCCACGGATTCACGCCGGCTTTGGGTGTCGGTATTGTGGCCTGTCTAGTCCTGGCACTCGCGCTGTTGGCTTTATACAAAGAGCGCTTGGTTGGCGCATGGCGTCCGATCTACGTCATCACCGCGATTGTATCGCTCTATCTGAATGTCTTCGTTCTCGTCGCGCAGAGTTTTATGAAAGTATCTGGTCTCAATACGTTGGCTCCCACGCAGTCTGAACCGCCGTTCGCAATCACGCAGGGCGTCGTGTTGGTGATCTTCATCATAATTGCGCTCATCGCAGTGGTTAGATTCCGGCCGATGAATGCCGTCCGGATCTAGTCAATTTTGAGATGTAGCGGACATTCAGGTTTGCATGCACATGTCTGCTTGTGACCCAAAGTGGACTTTGCATTGGACGGAAATCCAACTCCCTATTCTGGGTTAGGACGAGCACTCACTTCGAACCTTTATCGCGATGGACCTATTCGCTTTGCGCTACTGGAAGCCATCGACTTGGTCGAAACCGGGTCTGAAAAAGCCGGGCGAGGAGAGCTCGCAAAAATGAACCCTTAGTCGCTCCATCGGCTCAGACTACGGGCGGTGTCAAGAATAATGAGCTAGGATAGATCTCAAGATCACGACGCAAGGCGGATATTATGTCTGACCGCGGTAAATCAGGGCCCTGGGCGGGCCTGTTTGCGATACTCGCGCTGGTCATCTTCGACACAAACAGCTATTCGCAAGGAGTTCCAGCTCCAGCGGTCACGGTGAAACCGGTCGTCAGCCGCTCGGTGACTGATACGGGAACGTTCATTGGCCGCGTGGTGCCGATCGACAAAGTTGAAGTCGTCGCGCGCGTCCCCGGGTTTGTCGAACAACGCAACTTCACTGAAGGGCAAATCGTAAAGAAAGGTGATTTGCTCTTCCGGATTGAGCAGGACACCTATAAGGCAGCGGTCGACCAACAGGCTGCCAACCTGGCCAAAGCCAAGGCAAACGAAGTCAATGCGAATTTGCAGTTGGAGCGCAATCAGGCGCTGATCAAGAGCCAGGCGGTGCCGCAATCGACCGTCGATCAACTCGCGGCCGCCGAGCAGAGCGCCAAGGCCGACATTTTGCAAGCGCAGGCCCTGCTCGAGCAGGCCCAAATAAATCTTGCGTACACAGAGATTCGTGCTCCGATTGATGGAAAAATCGGCATCGCGAAGTTCACCATAGGAAATTTGGTTCAGCCGTCGTCCGGGCCGATCGCGACCATCGTCAGCCAGGACCCGATCTACGTTACCTTTCAACCGAGCGAGGCGGATGTTCTCGCCTACAAGCGTTGGCTTGCCCGGACAGATCGCAAGAACCCGCATTTGACGATTCATATCAAAATGCCGGATGGCACCATTTATCCTCATCCCGGTCTGACCAATTTTCTCGACGTTCAAGTGCAGCCGGACACCGACACCGTGACGGTGCGCGCGCAGTTACCGAACAGCGAGGGGTTGCTCATCCCGGGCGGTGTCGTCGGCGTAGTTGTGGAACGCGGGACGCCGGTTGAATCGCTTCTCGTGCCGCAGTCTGCCGTACTGCTGGATCAGGCGGGCCACTATGTTCTGGTGGTCGACGACGCAAAAAAGGTCGAGCAACGACGCGTCACCACAGGCGCCGAACAGGGCCGCGATATTGTCGTGATGCAGGGGCTCAAGGCTGGCGAACTCGTAATCGTGGAGGGTGTTCAGAAGGTCCGTCCGGGCCAGGTCGTTTCGACAAACGTCGCGGCGGGAAACTGAACACCGCATGTTTTCGAGCATCTTCATCGATCGCCCGAGATTCGCAGTCGTTATTGCGATCGTGATTACGCTTGCCGGTGCGATCGCGATTACGGCAATACCGATAGCTCAGTTTCCGGATATCGTACCGCCACAGGTAACGCTGACAGCGAATTATCCCGGCGCTGATGCCGAAGTGGTCGAAACCACAGTGGCGCAGCCGATCGAGGAGCAGATCAACGGTGTCGACAATGCTCTGTACTATCAGTCAGCTAGCGGCTCCGACGGCAGCTTTTTGCTCACTGTCACCTTTGCTCTGGGTACCAATCCCGATATCAACACGGTGAACGTACAGAATGCAGCAAGTCTTGCCATTCCTCTACTTCCGGCGGAAGTGGCTCACGCCGGACTCACGGTGCGAAAAAAATCTGCGGCGCTCCTTCAGGTTATCAATATCTATTCGCCAAAAAACACTTTCGATTCCATCTATCTAAGCAATTACGCAACGATCAACATCATCGATCCGCTGGCACGCATAAGGGGTGTGGGTCAAGTCACGTTGTTCGGGCCACTCGACTATTCGTTGCGTATTTGGCTTGATCCTGATCGGCTGACCGAACGCAACCTGACACCGAATGATGTTATTCAGGCGGTGCAAAGTCAGAACGTGCAGGCTGCACTTGGTCGCATCGGCGCTGCACCCATCACGAGCGACCAGCAGGTTCAAATCAACATCAAGACGAAAGGCCGTCTGGCGCGTCCAGAGGAATTTGCCGCAATTGTCCTGCGTTCGAATCCCGACGGTTCGGTGGTGCGCGTCAGGGATGTTGCTCGCGTCGAGGTCGGTGCCAAGTCACAAGATCGATTTAGCCGCTTTAATGGTGCGCCGGCGGCGGCGATCGGGATTTATCAGCTACCGGGATCCAACGCGGTCGAGGTTGCGAAGCATGTCCGCGAGACCATGAATACGCTGTCGGCCCGGTTTCCAAGTGATCTGGCCTATAACGTATTTTTTGATGCTACCGTCTTTGTCACCGCAACAATCGACGAAGTTGTCCGCACGCTGGTGATTGCCATTGTTTTGGTGGCGATCGTGGTGTTCCTGTTTCTTGGCAAATTGCGAACGACGCTCATCCCTCTGGTCGCCGTACCGGTATCCATTGTCGGGACATTTGCCGTATTGCTTCTCATTGGATACTCGGCCAACACGGTCTCTTTGCTTGCGCTTGTGCTCGCCATCGGGATCGTCGTCGATGATGCCATTGTCGTTGTCGAGAACATTGAACGGGTGATTGAGGAAGAACCCGAACTTACGATTGCCGAGGCGTGCAAGAAGGCCATGACCGAAATTACTGGTCCTATTCTCGCTATTACTTTCGTTTTGCTTTCGGTGTTCGTGCCTGTGGCGTTCATTCCAGGCATCAGCGGGCAACTTTTTCGCCAGTTCGCCGTCGCCGTTTCCGTATCGATGCTCATTTCGGCGCTTAACGCCCTCACTCTCAGTCCAGCATTGTGCGCGGTACTACTGAAGCGTGGCGACAGCGGACGCGGCTTGATGCGTCATGTGCTCGGAGCCATCGACAAAGCTCGCGATGGCTATGTTGCAGTGGTGACCCGCTTGGCGGGCGTTGCAATTGTTTCTCTCGTTGCCGTGGCCGCGGTCATTGCAGCGTCGGTGTTGTTGTTTCAAAGGACACCGCAAAGCTTTTTGCCCGATGAAGACCAGGGCGCAATCTTTGCAGCGCTGCGTCTCCCCGAGGGCGCCTCAATCAACCGCACGACGGCGGTGGTCAAGCAAGTAGAGGATATCGTTAAGCCCATTCCCGGCGTTCAAGGCGTACTTTCCGTGGTAGGGCTGAATTTCATCGACTATGTCGCAGCCTCCAACCAGGCATTTTTCGTCATCAGGCTAAAGCCTTACGAAGAGCGCACTGACCCCGCGCAAAGTGCCGCTGCCATCATCGCCCGCTTGCGGCCGCAACTTGCGGCGATTGAGGGCGCGGTCGTGTTTCCGTTTAATCTGCCGCCCATACTCGGATTGGGCAACACCGGCGGCTTCCAGTTTGTGCTCGAGGCACTGCAGGGGCAGTCGCCGACCGATTTGGCTGCGGTTCTGCGTGGCCTAACAGTGGCCGCGAATTCTCAGCCCGAGCTTGCCGGCGTTTTCGCCACTTACAATGCCGACACACCGCAAATCTATCTGGATATCGACCGCGACAAGGCTCAAGTTCTCGGAGTCAAAATCAGCGATATTTTCAACGCCTTGCAGTCTACGCTTGGCAGTTTCTACATCAACGATTTCAATATTTTCGGACGTACCTGGCAGGTGAACATTCAGGCGGACACGTCGTTCCGTAATCAAATCGATGACATCGACCGAATTTATGTGCGCAACGGCCAAGGAGGCATGGTCCCGATACGCGCGCTGGCGCAAGCCGAGCTCGTGCAGGGGCCGCAGACGGTCGTGCGTTACAACGGCTATCGTGCCGCTGTAATCAATGGAGCGCCAAAGCCCGGATACAGTTCTGGCCAAGCGCTTGTTGCAATGGAACGCATCTCCACCGCAACATTGCCGTCCGGCTACGCCTTCGAATGGACCGGGACGGCGTTTCAGGAAAAGGCGGCGAGTGGACAAACTTCGATTGTTCTTGGGCTGGCCTTTCTTTTCGCCTATTTGTTCCTCGTTGCGCTTTATGAGAGCTGGAATGTTCCCGTACCCGCTCTTCTGTCGGTGAGCGTCGGTATTCTTGGCGGAATCGTGGCGATAGCCATCGCAGGATTAAGCTTCGACGTTTACGCACAGATCGGTCTCGTCGCGCTGATCGCTTTGGCCGCCAAAAACGGGATTCTGATTGTTGCCTTCGCAGTCGAGCAACGACGGCTCGGTGAAGACATCAACAACGCCGCTATAACCGCTGCGAAGTTGCGATTTCGCCCCGTCATGATGACAAGTTTTGCCTTTATTTTTGGATTGTTCCCATTGGTTATTGCGCAAGGCGCCGGAGCGGCGACGCGCTACGCCGTAGGTACACCTGTGTTTGGCGGCATGATCGCAGCCTCTGTAGTCGGGATTTTTTTGATCCCCCTCTTGTTTATTGTGGCCGAAGGCCTGCGTGCACGGGTATCCCGTTTCATTGGCGGTGCGCGGTCCCAAAAGGCTTGATGCTGCTAAGAAACCATCTTGGGCTAATGGGTGGTTTTCTCTTTGTCGCTGACCTCTCGACTGCGCATCCCCGGTAAGCGATCGTGAGGAAGCGCTGTATTGGCGATGTTCGCTATTGACCAAGCGGACATTCCATTCAGCGCGACTGTATATTTTGAGGTATCAGCGGAGAGATGTTGCTTTGGAACATGTCGGGCAAATAGCGGCAAACTTAGAGCCCTTCATAGAGCCGGGCGCGTTAGTCACCGCACTTGATCAAGGCCACCCAGGCTTTGCTGCCGTCGATGTGTTTGAAGAAGAGCCGATGCGCAGCGTGGTTCTGCCGCTGCTGCTGTTTAAACAGGTCGTTGCGACGCCACACATCGGTTATGTAACTCGCGAGGAATTTGAGACGCAGTTTAGCGACGTCTTCGACCAGATCGTTGCGTTTGCAATCGGAAAGCCGATTAATGTTGCCAATCCTGATGTGCTGCC
>DASRAF010000184.1:0-2480 GCA_035638295.1 Pseudolabrys sp. | reverse complement strand
ACAGGAACTTGTAGCTCTGGTCATAAACCTCCGCCGAAGACGCCGTCGGCGCGATCATGGGGATGCCGTATTTCTCCGAGACCGCGCTAGCTGCCTTGGTCGCGCCGGACCCGAAGGGTGCGAACAGAAAGTTGACCTTGTCGTCGGTGATCATGCGTTCCGCCGATTGCACCGCGCGCGGCGTGTTGGACGCATAATCGGTGTAGACGATCTCGACGGTATAAGTCTTGCCACCAGCCTTGATCCCGCCCTTGGTATTGGCCGTCTCGACCCACAGGTCGTAACCGCGCTTCTGCTTGAGCCCTTCGGGCGACAGTGGACCGGTCAACGGCAGCGGCGCGCCGACCTTGATCGCGTCCTGTGCGGCCGCAGGCAAAAGGGGCAATACAGCGACGCCGGCGGCGGCGATGCCGGCTGCGACCCGGCGCGATAGATAGCTGGTAAACATTGGGGCTCCTAGCAAACGTGTGCTCTGCAAGTCGGCGTTGATCGTTCGGGCACCCACGTTGCGCCAAGCTAAGCGTAGAATGGCTTGCATGTCGAGGAGGCGGCACCTCTGCGCATGTGGCCTAGCAGTCCATTGCCACGTACCTTCCCACATCCCCTAGCGCCTCATTAGTCGCCGGCGAAGATGTCCAAGCCGTACGTGCCAAAGCCGCCCTTGCTGCGTTTCAAGAACCGAAACCTGACACACTCCTGGCGCACTACGCGATTTTTCTGGTCATTGCGCGCCGTCGATCGCGCTCAACTCCACGCTCGATCAGCGGGTCGTCGAACAGGCGCTTGAGGAGATCCGGCCTCTGCGAAGGGTTCCGAGACGACGAGGCTCGATCAGCGACGTCGGATCAAACGCGATGTCCCCTATACCTTCGACAGCAACCGAATGCATGCGCTCCAATGAAATGTCGCTTCGTGCCAATCGCGTCTTAATGCATTGCAACAGGGTGCCCTCCTGGGCGAGCGCGAGGCATGGGCCATCTGGTTTGCGGGTGTGGTAACTGTCAAATCGACCACGATCATTGCGATCGTGGCCGACAAACCCCGGAGACATCCGATGGAGATGACGAGACGCCACATGTTCGGGGCGGCGTACGCTGTCGCCGCGATGACGCTTACGCGCACTGCGCTCGGTGGCTGGGAGCCGAGTGACCGCTATCCCGATCCAGCTATCAAAAGCCTGGATCCGAGCTTCAACAGATACCGCCTCTTCAACGCCAGTGTCGAGCGGCTCGCGACCGGCATGCGCTGGTGCGAAGGGCCGGCATGGTTCGGCGACGCACGCTGCCTGATCTGGAGCGACATCCCCAACAACGCCCTGATGCGATGGGATGAGGAGACCGGTGCGGTCAGCGTCTATCGCAAGCCCTCAAACCACGCCAATGGCAACACGCGCGACCGCCAGGGCCGCCTCATCAGCTGCGAGCACGAGACGCGCCGCATCACGCGCACCGAATACGATGGGTCGATCACCGTGCTGATGGACCGGTTCGAGGGCAAACGACTCAATTCGCCGAATGACGTGTCCGTCAAATCCGATGACTCGATCTGGTTCTCCGATCCACCGTTCGGCATTCGCACCAATTATCAAGGCAACATCGCACCGTCCGAGCTGCCATCGAACATCTATCGTCTCGACCCGAGGACCGGACAGGCCACGGTGGTGGAGGGCACGCTCGATTTGCCGAATGGCGTGGAGTTCTCGCCCGACGAGAGCAAATGTTATATCGAGGACAGCGGTCCAAACCCGCGTCCCATTTATGCTTATGATGTCGTCGACAACGGCATTCGCCTTGTCAACAAGCGCGTCTTGATCACAGCGGAGCCGAATGGCACGCCCGATGGCTTCCGTGTCGACATGGACGGCAACCTGTGGTGCGGCTGGGGCATGGGCAACGCCGAGCTCGACGGAGTCAAGGTATTCAATCCCGAGGGCAAGCCGATCGGGTTCATCGCGCTGCCGGAGCGCTGCGCCAACCTCGCCTTCGGCGGACGTAAGCGCAACCGCCTGTTCATGACAGCGAGTCACTCGCTCTATTCGCTGTACGTGAATGCGCGTGGGGCGAAGAACGCTTGAGCCGCCGAAACGTTACGTTCTGAACGCCGCCCTTACTCGGCCGCGCTCAATCGCGATCGTGGTCGAACGAGCGTTTGCGCTGCGTCTTCTTAGCTTGTCACAACCGTGATCATCATGCCCGCCGCATCTCAATTAGCTTCAGTCCGAAACGAGTGAGCGCTCTCGAAGACAAAACACAACGCTCAAGCGGGAGCAGGCCTAGTATTTGTATCAACTTGACCCTTTGGAACTAGCGTGTGAATGTTTTAACGCAGGTCTAACAAGTTTTCATAGTGGGAGATATCATGGCCACAAACCCGAAAGCACTGGAGCTCACGAAGCAGGGAAAGGTCGAGTATGACTGGGGTACACTCTGGCCGCACTATCACAAGGAGAAGATGAATTGGGCCGCAGGATTCAGGACAAA
>DASRAF010000183.1:0-2661 GCA_035638295.1 Pseudolabrys sp. | reverse complement strand
GTTGAACTCCGGGCTGGATTGCAGCCTGTTCTGACTGCTAAGCATCGTGGCCTGAGGCCTAACAATTCGAGAGGAGCCGAAACGTGCCTGCATCACTGAAAGGCGAATTACAGCCGACAATCTATCGTTTCAAGCTCGGGGAATTTGAGGTCGCTACAGTCCTCGATGCCAAAGCGATCCGCGATGGATTGCACCCACACTACCGCGCAAATGCCTCTCCTGGCGAAGTGCATGCGCTTGCCCGTGCCAACAATATCGATACTCAGCGGTTCGAACATCCTAACATCCCGACGCTTGTGAACACCGGAAAGCAATTGGTGCTTTTTGATACCGGCAACGGCGCCCTGCCACGCGAGTATGAACAGCTCAGCAAACGATTGCCGCCCGGGCAAACGGCTGAACGGCTAGCCACCGGTGGATACAGGCCTGAGGACATCGATGTCATTGTTATTACGCACGGCCATCCCGACCACATTGGTGGTCTGGTGAAAGCGGGGAAACCTGTTTTTCCCAACGCCGCCTATGTGTTCGGTGCTGCCGAATTTGATTTCTGGAAGCGCGGCGAAAACGTACGAGAGGCCCGCAAGTTTAATCGGGAGCTCTTCGTAAAGATTTGCGTGCCGCTGGCCGATCGTTCGAAGTTCATCAAGCCCGGCGATCAGGTTGTCCCAGGCATTACCGCTGTTGATGCGGCAGGCCATTCGCCCGGCCTGCTGGCGTTTCACGTCGAAAGCGCGGGAAAACGCGTGATGATTACCGCGGACACGTGCACGCAATTTGTAATGGCAGTCCAGCGTCCGGAATGGCATTTCGAGATGGACGACGACAAAGAAAAAGCCGTCACGACCCGCAAGCGTATCTTGGACATGCTAGCCGCCGACAGGATTTTTGTGGCCAGCTTCCACATGCCATTTCCCGGGATCGGCTATATCGACAAGGGGCAGGGCGGCTATCGCTGGGTCCCACACAGCTATCAACTCAATTTGTAAACGGTACGACGATGCTATTTGCCCCAGCTGATTCGTCGCAGCGCCCAACCCGGTCCTCGACCGCGGTCGCTGTCTTGTTGTCGTGGCAAAGATTTCCGTCCGGCGGTGAGCGGGGAATCTGGGCGGTGCGTCTATCCGCCGTCGGCTCATTTGCTTCATCGCCTCGGCGCGTGCTCATAACCGCGACCCCCCCGAGGAATAGGCCGGATCCAACGACCGCCACGAAAAATAGAGACACGATTGCGACATGCCAGAACTTGGCACGGGTTTCTTGTGACCGGAAAATCGCGGCGAATTTCGACGGCCGTCATCTCTATTCCCGGGCGAGTGATCGTGGTCATATCAAAATGCGTAACGAAAAATGATTGATCACCTCTAAATTTCTTTGCTTGAATTTGGGCGAGGCAGGAAAGCAGAGAGCTTTGCTAGGCCGATTTGCGCGCGTTGGTGGCAAGCGACAGCAGAGTGCGTTGCGCGATTGCCTCTGCGAGAGGAGCATTCCGGCGCATCTCCAGCGAAGCATCTGCGAGCTGCTCCATCGCACGGATCAGGCGTTGTGGCGTCCAGACGCGCAGCGCTTCGCTGACATGATGCTCACGAGAAAAGTGTACAGGCGGCGCACCGCGCTTCATAGCGAACTCGATTGAATCGCCGCCCGCGATCGCCAGCCTCATTTTGTGCAAATTGGCAACCTGGCGAATTGCCGCCGAAACGATTGTCGACGGAGATGAGCCGCTTGCCCGCGCTTTGGCAAATTCAACATCGGCTTCAGCCGTTTTTCCGGCGAAAACTGTGTCGATCAATCCATCAAGCGCGATTTGCGAGGCATCCGCCACGACGGCCATCACGTCAGGGAGTTCGACGCTTTTTTGACCTTTTGCATAGAGCGTGAGCTTGCGGATCTCATTGCGGGAAGCCAGCCGGTCGGCTCCGATCAGGTCCAGCAGCGCGGCGCGAGCGTCTGCCGCTATGGTGAGACCAGCCGCACGCATTTCCTCGTCGATCAATTGGGCGAGCGCGCGCTCACTATCAGCGTAGCAGGGCAAAGCGGCAGCGACTTTCGATTTCTCGCACAGCGCGCGCAATGGCGCGCTCTTGCTGAGATTGCCAGCCTCAATAATGACGCGGCACTCATTGGAAGGGGCATTAATAACCGGTTCGACCGCCGACGCGATATTTCGCCCGCCGGCCTTTACCAGAACGGCCCGGCGGCCACCGAACAGCGGCACCGTTTGCGCTTCTTCGACGAGCCGCGACGGATTGCCGACCAATTCGTCAGCCTCGATGCGTGCCAATGCGAACGGGTCATTGGGATCGTCGACGGATGCACGCACGAGTGCGTCCACCCTTTCCCGCACCAGACCGATGTCGGGGCCGAAGACCAACACGACGGGTTGCGCGCGGTTTGGATTGGCAATGAAGCGATCGACGTCGGCGGCTTTGATGGCAGTCATGACGCCGCGTAGAATTACGTGCCCGCCACGAAGAACGAGGCGAGTCGCGAGCGGATATTTTCTGCGATTTCTTTGGCGGCCCGGTTTTCGGCATCACGCAAGCCGCGTTCGCCGGCAAATCGTTGTTCTTGACCCGGAATATTGTACGACACGCGCGCGAAGGTTTGGCCTTTAACAACAACTCGTCCGGTTGCGAGCTCCGTCAAGGTATAGGTGCT
>DASRAF010000182.1:0-13835 GCA_035638295.1 Pseudolabrys sp. | reverse complement strand
GAACGGCAAGGAAGGCACGAAGGGTTATTTCACGCAGCTCGAGCGCATGCTGCGCGAGGAACTGGGTGTTGCCGACGTGATATGGCGCACCAAATCGAACTACAGCGCTCCGGCTGATGCCCACATCATCGACGAGGCGAGACAATGGCATGCGGCCGTCACCGGTGTCGGAGATTGAGGGAGCTGCTCATCGTGCAGTCTGCACGACTCAATCGCAGTTGAACGTCAGGGTGTTCCAGCGCTGGCAGTGATGACGTCGCGCTTCGTGAGTGCGGCGGAACTGATGTGCAAGGTTCTCGGCATGCCGGACTACAAGTTCGCCACTATCGATCACCCGATCAGCAGCGCGTCAGAGCGGCAGCTTGCCGATTATGCGCGTGCGACCGTCGCGCAGGCGCGGCAATTGCTCTTGGGAAACATTTAGTGCACCGACGCAAGAGCCGCATACATTGTTGCCTGCTTGCCGCATTCATCCTCGCCGTCGCGGGTTCTGCCATCGCGCAGCAGAAGCATCAGCTTGATCCAATGCTGCCCGGCTCGCTCAAGCCCGAGCCTCTGCCGCCGCTGGAAAATCCGGACGCGTCGTCGACGCCCGCCAAGGAACTGTTCGCGCGCAAATCAACGCCGGTTCCCGGGTCCTCTCGCTCGATCGGCATCCATTCCAAGGGTTGCCTCGCCGGCGCCATGCCGCTGCCGATCGACGGACTAGGCTGGCAGGTCATGCGGCCGTCGCGCAACCGCTACTGGGGCAATCCGCAAGTCATTCGCTTCGTCGAACGGTTTGCCAAAAAAGCAAAAAAGATCGGCTGGAACGGTCTCTTGATCGGCGATATAGCGCAGCCGCGTGGCGGACCGATGCTCGCCGACCACAGCAGCCATCAAAACGGCCTCGACGTCGATTTCTGGTTCACGCCGATGCCAGACCATGTGCAAAGCCGCAAGGAGCGCGAGTTTACCCCAGGCACGGATATGGTCGCGCCCGATATGCTCGACGTCGATCCGCAAGTATGGACACACACACATGCTGCGCTGATCCGCGCCGCTGCGCAGGATCCGGTGGTCGTCCGCGTCCTGGTCAACGCTGCGATCAAGAAGGCGCTATGCCGCGAAACTTGGGCTGATCGCACCTGGCTCTACAAGGTTCGTCCCTGGTATGGCCACGCCGAGCACTTTCACGTGCAGACCATGTGTCCGGACGACAGTCCGGACTGCAAGCCGCCGACACCGACGCTCGCAGACGACGGCTGCGGTCGCGATCTCGACTTCTGGTTCAAGGAATCGACGTTGCATCCGCCGCCGTCCAAACCGAAGCCACCGCTGACGATCGCCGATCTGCCCGCCGCCTGCAGGCAGATCGTCAAGGCGAAGTGATTGCCAGGGCAATCAGTTGTTGATCACCAGCCCAAGTTTCTTGATGATGGCCTGCCACTTGCCTTCTTCCCGCTGGATGTTTTGCGCGTATTCGTCCGGCGTGCTCGCGAGCGGATCGCCGCCGGCATCGAGCAGCCGTTTCTTCATGTCGTCCGACGTTACGATCTTGCGGAGCTCCTTGTTGAGCCGATCGATGATCGATTGCGGCGTGCCCGCCGGTGCGACCAGTCCATAGTACTGCACGATCTCCAGTCCCGGCAGGCCGGATTCGGCAATGGTCGGCACGTCCGGGATGGCTGCCATGCGCTGCGGCGACCCGACGGCAATTGCGCGCAACGCGCCGGCCTGGATGCTGCCGATGGCTGGCGGCAGCGTATTGAAGGCAAGCATGACATGTCCGCCGACGAGATCGTTGGTAAGCGGACCGGTTCCCTTGTAGGTCACGATGGTGATCTTGGTATCGGTCATGGCCTTGAATTGCTCGGCGCCGAAATAATTCAGGGTAGGGGCGGGCGGCGTGCCGACGGTGACCTTGTCGCCGTCTTTCTTGGCGAGCGCGATCACGTCGGAGATCGTTTTCGCAGGGACGGACGGGTTGGACATGATGACGATCGGCACCGAAGCGATCAGTCCGATCGGCGCGAAATCCTTGCCCATGTCGTAGCCCGGATTTTCCGGCAGGCCTGCCCCCGTCACCAGCAGCAGCAAAGTGTAGCCGTCGGCCTGCGCGCGGGCGACATCGCGTGTACCGATCACAGAGCCCGCACCCGGGCGATTGACGACGATGACCTGCTGACCGAGCACTTCGGTAAGTTTCTGCGCGACAACCCGGCCGACGGTGTCCACGCCGCCGCCTGCGGGAAAGGCCACCACCAGCGAAACAGTGCGGGACGGATAATCGTCAGCCGTAGCAAGCACGGGCATTGCCACGCTGGCGAGCATTGCGATGGCGGCCGCGCCGATAAACCGCAAATGCGCGCGCATATCCCTGCCTCCCTGACAGTTTTTTATTAAAGGTCGTAGCAGGCATTGTGCGCAAACCGGCAGCTTTTGCCAACCGCCTTGCGATCGACCGCCTCTACTCAATGACGGCATCGGCAATCGAGAGCACGCCGGAAGGAAGGGTGAGGCCAAGCGACTTGGCGGTTTTCAGATTGATTACAAATTCGAACTTGGTTGCCTGGACGACGGGGAGGTTCGCTGGCTTTTCTCCCTTCAGGACGCGGCCAACCTGCACGCCTCCCAGGCGGTAATTGTCCGACAGATTGCTGCCGTAACTGGCAAGGCCGCCTGCCTGGACAAACTCACGCCATTCAGAGATCGAGGGCAAATTATAACGCGCCGCGAGCTCGGCGATTTTCTGCCGCCGGCCATTGAAGAAGGGATCGGACGCGACAAGCACTGCATTGACATTCTGCTGCGAGAAAGCATCGAACGCTGCATCTATTTCGCTGTCATTGCTGGCTTTGAGCGTGACCGCAGGCCGACGCAAAGCGAGCGTCCCCTGTGCGACATCTTTTAATTGGTTCTCTGCGTTGTCGTTGGCCGGATTGATCAGAATTCCGAAGACGCGAGCCGAGGGAACAAGCTCGGACAGCAGGCCAAGACGCTTTTCTTCGAGTGTTGCGGCGAAGAAACTTACGCCCGTTATATTGCCGCCGGGATTGTTGAGGCTTGCAACCAAACCGAATTGCACAGGATCGCTGCCGATCGAAAAAACGATGGGAATTGTGGCGGTGGCGGATTTGGCCGCGATTGCGGTATGTACACCGCCCCCCGCGAAAAGCACCGCGACCGGCTGGCGAACAAGTTCGGCAGCCAGGGCCGGCAGCCGATCATAACGACCTTCGGCAAATCGATATTGAACTGAAACATCGCGTCCGTCTTCAAAACCGCTTTCCTTCAGTCCCATCCTGAAACTGTCCAGTTGGGTGGTCTGTTCGGCAATGCCGCTGTGAAGGAATCCGATCACTGGCGTCAAAGACTGTTGTGCGTATGCCCGGAGCGGCCACGCTGCAGTCGAGCCGACGAGCCCTTTGACAAAGTCGCGACGTCGCATTGCCGCCCCCAAGGCTGAAAACGCAGTGCATCGTAGCGACTCAAACGACCCAATTGAAAGGGGGCAACAGGGTATGCGCCGACTCGCTTCGCGTCGTCATTGCAAAGAGCCGAAAAAATTTGCGATTTCTTTCGCAGCACGGTCCGGATCTTCCCGGTGCGGAAAGTGGCCGACGCCTGAAAACATCGCGAGATCCAGATTGACGAAAGTTTCGCCGAGCCTATCGGTCCACGCATAAGGGAACAAAGGATCATGCTCGGCCCATCGGACGCAGGTCGGCACGTTTATCTTTGGCAAATTTGGCACTTCGCCTTTCATCATCGCGATGCGGCCAGCATTTGCAGCGCGATAGTGGGCAAACCCGCCAGCGAGGTTCCCCGGCTGCATGAAGTTATCGGTAAAGGCATCGAACACGCCGTCAAAAGCGTCTTTTCGGTAGGCCCAATGTCGCAGGAAGTGTCCGATATAGGTTTCGCAGGTGCGACGTGTCGCGCCGACGAGCGTCGGTGCCATCTCGGTTTGATTGAATGACTGGTACCAGATCTCCTTGAGGCGATCCGGTTCTGCCATACGCGGGCCGATGCCGGGATAGACGAAGTCAAAGAAAAACAGTCCGGCGAGCCGATCCGGTGCCGATCGTGCGAGAGGCTGCATGACGGCGCCTCCCACGTCATGGCCAACGACACCGGCACGCTTGATGCCAAACGCGTCGAGCAGGGCAATCATGTCTTTCGCATGATCGGGAGGACCGAACGGTTCAACTGGCTTGTCGGTTTTGCCAAATCCCCTGAGGTCCGGAGCTATGAGCGTGAAACGATTCTGCAGGCGCACCATCAACGGCTCCCATGTGAGCCAGAACTCCGGCCATCCGTGCAACAGGAGGAGAGGGTCTCCAGTCCCAGTCTTGGCGACATGGAATTGAGCGCCATTGGCGCTGATGGTCAGATGCTCCATTGACTGTCTCCTGGGGGGTGGCTTTCTGAGATTAGCATTGCCGTCGTCATGTCCGCGCAGCCTCGGTCGCGCGCGACGATCAGGTGTAACCGCGAATTGTTCGGGGTGGACCGACAACAGTCTTGGCCGACCGAAGCCGGGCAAGACTGTTGAGGGCACTGGGCCAAGGCTACGGAGCGCAACGATGGCCTACGCGAGCCATGAGAGAATAGATTCAAGACACGGGCGTGACATATTTTGGACGCCGCGGGCGCGTTTTGCAGCGCCCGTTAAGGACTTAGTTGAGAATTCCAACGGCCCGCGATGCCACCAGCGCAATTGTGGCAAACGAAATACCGGCTTCGGCCATCATCAGAAGCTTGGCCCGTACGGTCAGCGGAAACGTGTCTGCGGGTGAAAACGCCGTCGCATTGGTGAAAGCGAGAAACAGGTAGTCGATGAAGCCCGGTGTCCAGCCGGGATGAAGACAGCTTTCGCCGGCCGGCTGCTGCTGGGTGAAGAGAAAGTCGTTGCCGGCATCGGGCCTTGTTCCCTTTGTCGCAGGACTGCCGCGATCGAGCGCCCAGTACCACAGCGCGAAGATGATGACGTTGGTCGTCCAGATATTGAGGGCATCGAGCAGCAGCGTGCGGCCGCTTCCCGCATTGCCCGCCAGGATAGCCTCGACCAGGCGCGCCAGCGCTCCGAAATTCACCAGCGTCACGAGAGCGGTCAGAGAAATTGCCAGCCGGCGCATCATCAATCGCTGGCGGCCGACAAGATTCCACTGCGCGTCTGTTGATGCTTTGCGCGCGCGCCGTTGCGTCCACACCGTTGCTATCGACAACGGAATGAGAAGAGCGAGCTCCAGAACGGGCGCAAGCCATCGAGGCCCCACCGAGAGGTCATTGACGATGACGATCTGCAAAATGACGATCATCAGGATCGCGCCGCGCGCGAGCCAGAAATCCAGAGCTTTGTCCGTGAGGTATTTGTGGGAATGAGCCATTGGCGCGCACCGTGTCCGGGAGTTTTACTCCGCGGGGAGGGGGCGCACCATCATGGAGGTCGTTGGATCTCCTATGGAATAGCTCGGCACGGCGGAAACCGGCCAATAGGATCAATTGCGGCATAGATACCTAACGCACAAAACCCCAGCGAAACAGAGGCGCAACCGGCCACAAGTCACGGCACAGAGCCGAAAACGTCGCAACCACCATGATCCTCAGCATCGTCGCCTCCCTCAGTGGGGCTTTGCGTACGGAACACTATGAGACAAGCGCCATCCCCTCCATTGTACGAGCGAAGTGGCCACTATTCGAAAAGGGCACGGTAACTACCCAAAGGTTTAAGCTTCTACCCCCCGAGGTGTCCCGACCGACACCCAAGAGTCAGTGGCGCTAGCGAAGGCTTAGGTGAGCAGGCAAATGCCCAATGATGACCTGCGCGATCAAATCTCGCGCATCGAAACTGACATTGAAGACTATGCCATCACCCTGGACGGGTGCCGAAAAGCCATGCTGCTTTCGAAAGTAGCCATTGGCGCCGGAATAATCTCTTTGTCAGCGTATTTGCTCGGCGCGATCTGGCTTAATGCCGTGGCCGTTATCGGCGCAATGGCAGCCGTCATTGGTGGCGTGGTCGTTTTCGGGTCAAACCTGACCACCTCCAAACAAGCCACGTCTGCAATGGCAGCCCTCGAGAGACGCAGAGCCGAACTCATCGACATGATCAACCTTCGGACAGTAGGGGGGCCATGAGCTTCCATGCCTTACAGCATCAGAAAAAGTAGACATATGCAGTGTAAAAGGGAATGTCAGCTTTACCTCAGAAAACGACAGGACTGCGGGCTATCCAATCGGACGTTTAGAGCTTGAATACCTTGAAGTGGTTCGACTCCAGGGCCTTTGCCACAGCCTCAGCCCTTGTTCGAACGCCAAGTTTTCTAAAAACTGATTCCACGTGAAACTTCACCGTGTGCAGCGAAATATCCAACTGCCGTGCGATCAATTTGTTGGTGAGCCCGTCCATAATTGCACCAAGGACATCGAGTTCGCGCGGTGTCAGCAGCTCGTGAATATCGCCTTCGTCCAGAGGGACAAATCCTGGCCCCTTTGCTAAGGGCGACCGCACAATCAATCCGGCTGCGACCGCGCGCAATGCAGCGTCAATCTGTTGCGCGCTGGCATCGCGCGGCAGCGAGCCGGATGCTCGCCAGTCCCCGTCACCCAGTATCACTGCTGGTCTCTTCTCAACTGGGTCATAATCGCCGTCAGCCAGAACAAGGTCGGCTGAATCCTCGGTGTCGACCAGGATATATCCTGCGTCGAGGAGCACTTTGGTTAGAACCTGACGGCGTAACGAATTTGGCGCCAACAATGCCACTCGAAGTCGCACGTCCGTGGAAACGTTGAGAGCCGCGGTCATGGGTTTGGTCTCTCGGTGATTGTCACCTGTCGTGACGTAATCGCCCCAGCCCGGATAAACTTGAGATCGACTTTGCGTCCGATGCTGTCGGCGCCAAGCCGCGCGGTGATGTTGCGCATCCGACGCGTTGAGGCACTATCGACGCTAAGTATTATGTCTCCGGCTACGATACCGGCGTCATGAGCAGGCCCGCCCTCAGTGAGCGACATCACCATCAAGGCGCTCGACTGCCCGGCCGCCTTCCCAAGTGTTTCCGGCACGGCGACTGGGCGCAGAGCGACCCCGAGCCACCCACGAGAGACGCGCCCGTTTTTGAGCAGGATCGGAACGACCCGCTCGAGGGTCACCGCAGGAATTACAAGTACCTGACGGCGCGGCCCAAATGTTGACATCCCGAGAAAGCTACCCGCGGCCTCGAAAACCGGACCGCCTTCCTCGCTTCGCGCGATGTCGATATCGAGCACGACCTTCCGTTCGATACGTCCACCATGACTACTGTACCATTCTGGCCCAATAGAGTTGACGACCCCCAGCCGCACGGTTGCATGGCCGCCAGTGTCTGCTCCAAACGCGATTGCAAAAGCGCCCACCTGCCCATCAGCCGAAGCCAGGTTACCAGCGGCGAGCTGTCGTTCGAGCTTGAGAACAGCGATATTGGTCCCCGGGTCGCGTCCGGCCGTTTTGGCTTTTACGGTCGACCCACTTGCCATCAGTTCGAACTCGTTACGCTCCGGCAGAGATTGCTCGGACGTAATAATGACGTCCGGTTGCCACAGCGTGGCAGTGATGTGCCGAGTCTCGCTCAGCCGTAGTGCGGCGACTGCTGAGTTTGCGGCGGCGCTGCGTTCAACTAATGCGCTTGATAGATGCGCTAGACTGGTTGCTCGGTCGATCATTGCTGGCTCCCGTATTTAGATAGGGAGCAATCTGAGCCGCTCCGAGACCTTAAACTATCGGTCAAATAACCGGGTGGGATGTCCGTTTTTGTCCAGAAGCGGACATCATAAAGTCATGTGGCGGTCAATTCGATCCCTCGCGATTGAGGCCAGAACGCAAAGCACAGCACCAAACCCGATGGCCGCGCCTTCGACGCTAAGCAGTTTGTCGTGATACAGGCATCCGCCGAGAAGCAAAACTGTGCCAGCGAGAAATACGATCGCAAGTAAAAAGTCCCGCATCTGTAAAGCCCGAAGCCAGCATATTCCGCGCGATGATAATCTCGAAACGTTTTCGGTCGTCCGGGAGGGTTAAAACATTTTAGACCCTCGCGGTTAGAAAAGCTGCGGTGCCAAAAGAAATGTCGCCAAGGGCCCAGAGCCCACATCGCCGTGCGAATTTCCTCAACCGGCGTTCTGCCTGCTGGTCTTTATTGGAACTGCTTACGCAGTCATCGATTGCCTACACGAATGCCTGCTGAAGGCCAGAGGTCGGACATTGTTCCTCCCGATAACCCCGTCATGTTGCCGGACTCTTTGCAGCCCCATGATTCACAAGCACCACGCCGCCCGCACAGATGACCATCCCAAGGATCGATAGCGTGTCCAGCCGTTCACCGAAGAGAATATAAGCTAGACAGGCGGTCACGGCCGGCACCAGGTAGAACAGACTCGCAAACCCCGTCGCCGCGGAGCGACGGATGAGCCAATACATCAACGCAACTGCTGCGATCGACAGGACGAGCACGAGCCAGGCCAATGCGAAAATCAGCTCGCCCGTCCAATGGATATCGCGCGTCTCAAATGCAAAAGCGCCGAGGGTAAACAGAATTCCCGCGCCGACGTATTGGACGAGATTACCGGCGCGCCAGTCGAGACCGCCGCAATAGCTTTTCTGGTAAAGCGTTCCCAGCGTAATGCCGATCAGCGACAAGAAGCATGCAACCCAGCCAAGGGCGGAGCCCGCCAATACGATGTTGCGGTCGTGCAGAACAAGCAAAACCCCCACTAGCCCGAGCGCGAGCCCGACCCCTTGCAGCCGCGTAATTTTCTCGCCCATGAAGCGGTTGGCGATTATCGAAGTCACGATCGGTTGCAGCCCTAGGATTAATGCCGAAATGCCAGCGGGCACGCCCTGACTGATCGCGGTGAACACGCCTCCCAGGGTAAGTCCGTGCACCAGCGAGCCTGCGACAAGACTATGGCCGATCTCATTCGCATTTAGCCGCCGCGCACCGGCCAAGAGCGCGATTGCCGCCATGATTACTACTGCGAAGCCCATCCGTACGGCCAGAAAAGTCAACGGCTCGATGTACGGCATGCCATAGCGGGCACCGATAAATCCCGTGCTCCACAAAAGCACGAACAGCGCAGGCGCTGTCACAATCGCCAGTCGCGTCAGCATGGGTATCCGGCGGGGTGAAGGCTCTAGACCAAGACATCGTAGCGGCTCAAACTAGCACACTTGAGGAGCCGCCGATGATGATGTGGGATTTGGACCAATAGCGGACGGGAGGACGCTTACTCGATCACTTCATCGGTGCGGGCGAGGGCGGACGGCGAGATTGTGAGGCACAGTGCTTTTGCGGTCTTGAGATTGATTACCAACGCGTACTTGTTCGTCGCCTGCAGGTCCTGCAACTGCGAACCGCGCCAGTGACGACGAATAAAAGATAGTCGTCTAAATCATCCTCAAAGACGATGACGTTATCGCGGCAAAAACGAACGGGGCCGCGTTGAAGCGTCGCCGGTGCCCTCTGCAAGGGCACGTCGTCACAGTTTCTCGAATTGCACCGCATTATCTGCGGCCAAAGATTTTGGTGTCTGTTGGTTCAACAACAGGTGTCGTGCCGAAGTCCAAGTTGGCCATCACGCGCCCCACCCAGAAAACCACAGGATCGCTATGAGGCTACAAGTCGGGGCAGGGGCCAATAGATGGACCTTGGGCCAATGCCTTCAAAGAAAGACATGTCGCAAACAAATGTCCGCTTTGGGTCATAAGCAGACGTGGCAGCACACAAGCTCATGTCCGCCAAGGGCCAATAGCAGACATCCCATCTAATGCACCCGCGATCTGCCGGCGGACGCATATCGCGGGAAAAGAGGGCTGCCGCTAAGGTTTGATGTCGAACTCGCGGGTGAATGTTGTGTATTGGTTTTTCTGATCGGCAAGAAAATTGCCAAACTCCACGCCGCAGAAAAGATTAATGAACATGCCTTGACTCTTAAGTCGATCAGCGACGCTCTGCATCCTTACCGCATCGGAAATGTATTGCGATAGTTGCCCCAAAGCTTCTTTTGGCGTTTTGGCGGGAGCGACAAAGCCAAACCATACAGCTGCATCGACATCGTTGAAACCGCTTTCGGCCAATGTTGGCACCTGAGGAAGCGCTTCGGTTCTTTTTTTCGCAGGAACGGCAATCGGTCGCAATGCGCCTGCCTCGATCTGCCCTTTGAGATCGGAGTAGTTCGCCATTACGGCGGCGATCGTGCCGGCGAGCGTTGCATTTACCGCCGGCGGCGACCCGGGGTATGGCACGTAAGTGATATCGGCCTTGGCATCGCGCTTGAGAAGCTCGCCAGCGATATGAGCGATCGAGGCCGGCCCGGTACTGCCGTACGACGCGGCCCCGGGCTTCGATCTTGCCAATTTGATGAAATCGGCCAACGTGTGGATATCGGATTTGCTGCTTACCGCGAGCACCGCCGGTGTCGCCGCGACATAACAGAGCGGTTCGAACGCGGTCAGAGCATCATAGTGGCCGGGAAACAGGATCGAGCTCAGGATGAAAGGGTTCTCAACGAGCAAGATTGTCGTGCCGTCAGGTGCCGCCCGCGCTGCAACCTCTGTGCCGACAATCGAGCTAGCTCCTGGCCGGTCCTCGACAATGATCAATTGTCCGTTCTTCTCCGTTATTGCCTGGCCGATAACCCGGGCAAGAACATCACCAGTGCCGCCCGCCGCATAAGGAACAACAATCTTGACGGTCCTGCCAGTGATGCCTTGCCCGGACACCTGCGGGGCGACGAGCGTCAGCAGGGCAATGAGGCAAAAAACATTCCTGAGACTGGTCATTTTGTTTCCATTGGGTTTGATTTTGAAGTCGCTTTTTTTCTGCCGTTGATAGTCTGCCAGATGCGATAGGGCGTCACCGGCATCTTAATGTCGTCAATCCCGAAAGGGGCAAGCGCATCGGCGACCGCGCTCACGATCACGGCCGGTGCCGCTGTGGTGCCGCCCTCGCCACCGGCCTTGATGCCGAGTGGATTGGTTGGCGATAGGACTTCGACAATCCGCGTGACAAATGATGGCACGGAGTCGGAACGAGGCATTCCGTAATCCATGAGCGACCCACACAGCGGCTGGCCTGCCGGGTCGACGACACACTGTTCCCACAGGGCCTGGCCAACGCCCTGCACGATTGCCCCATGCGTCTGGCCATCGACAATGAGGGGATTGATGCAGCGCCCAACGTCGTCGACCGAGGTATAGCGCACGAGGCGGAGACCACAACTTTCCGGGTCAATCTCGATTTCGCAAATCGCGCACCCATTCGGGAATACCGGATCATGCATTTCATTGTCGGCGACAACGACAAGCCCATGGGACAAGTCATCCGGCATCTTGTGCAGCGTCATTTCCCGTGCCAGCTCGAAAAAATCGAAACTGCGATTGGTGTCTCGCGAGGAAAATCGCCCGTCGTTGAAATCGACGCGGTCCGCTGTCGTGCCGAATACCACCGCTGCGGCACGCGTGCCTTTCACGATCAGATCTTTTGCCGCCAGCGAAAACACCGTTGCGGCGTGGCGCATGGAGCGCCCCGAATGGCTGCCGCCACCGACTTTCACAATATCGGTGTCGCCAATGATGATGCGGACTGTCTCGACCGGAATGGCGATCAAGTCTGAAATTACCTGCGCAAAACTAGTCTCATGGCCTTGGCCGGACGGCTGAGTACCGATGACGACGTCGACATGGCCGTCAAAACCAACCTTGACTCGAGTTTGCTCTGTTGGCGCACCGATCGATGACTCAACGTAGTTCGCGAGGCCGAGTCCGAGAAGTTTGCCGCGCTGCCTTGCCTCGCGCCTTCGGGCTTTGAAGCCGTTCCAGTCGGCGAGTCGCATGGCGAGGTCCATGTTCTCCTCGTACCGCCCACTGTCGTAGAGCATGCCAACCGCGTTTCGATAGGGCATGGCTTTCGGCTGCACCAGATTGCGCCGACGCAGGGCGATGCGGTCGATGCCCAGTTTCTTGGCTGCCATGTCGATGAGGCGCTCGAGCGCGAAGGTGATTTCCGGGCGGCCTGAGCTGCGGTAGGCCTGGGTAGGAACGGTATTGGTGAAAACCGAAATGGCTCGCAGCGACGCGACAGGAATATCGTAGCTGCCGGTAATCAATCCGGCGCCTTTGCTCAATGGTGACAGCGAGACACAGCGCGCACCGGCATTACTTATATTGGTCGCGCGCAACGCCAAGAAGCGGCCCCGTTCATCCAGAGCGAGTTCGAATTTCGCAACGAGGTCGCGACCTTGGTAGTCGCTAACAAAACATTCCGACCTGGTAGCAGTATATTTGACCGGGCGGTCAAGCTTGCGCGCCGCCCACAAAACGAGCCCGAATTCGACGTAGACGCGATTACGTGTGCCAAAGTTGCCACCGACGTCGAAGGACAGCACGCGAACTTTATCAGGATCGACACCGAGCACCGTGGCGAGCTCGCGTTTTTGCCGAACCGCTCCGCCGCTGCCGGCGTAAATCGTGTAGCGGCCGACGGCCTTGTCGTATTGAGCCACGGCAGTACGCGGCTCAATAGGCACTCCGGTAACACGGCCGATATGGTGGTCGATTGAAACGACGTGCGGGGCCTGCGCTAATACCCGATCGGTCTCGGCTGTATTTCCAAAATGCGTGTCGACCAGAATGTTTTCGCGAACCTCATCCCATACCGCAGGTGCGCCAGGCTGCATGGCTTCTTCCGCAAGCGTTACGCAAGGCAACAGCTCATACTCGATGACCACTGTTTCCAATGCGTCGAGGGCTTGTACCAGAGTTTCAGCAACAACCATCGCAACTGCCTCGCCGACATGCCGTGCTTTGTCGGTCGGCAAAAGCAGATGCGGTCCGAAAAATATTTCACTACCTCCGGGACCGCACAGTTTCATGTCGTATTTTGTTTTCGGAAGCGGGTCGTGCGGAATCGGATTTAGACCGTCGGCAAGGCAATCCGACCCGGTAAACACTCCGATTACCCCCGGCATCTTTTTGGCGGCGGCGGTATCGATACGAACGATGCGAGCATGCGCATGCGGTGATCGAGCCAACACCGCATAGGTTTGGCCGGGAAAGCTGACGTCATCACTGAAATGGCCCCGGCCCGTCAGCAAACGAGCGTCTTCTGTCCGCCGGATCGGTTTGCCAATGAAGCGGAAGTTGGTGCTTTTGCTCGCCATCGGCTTACAGATCGAAAGCATGGAAAGGACGTGCAGTTGAGCGCAAACCGGCGCGGATTCCAACCTATTTGCGGCCGCGACACGTCTTGCTGCACGCGCGGCCATGGGAAATACTCATCTTGATGTATTAACCGCTGTCATTTGCAGTATGGGCAACGCATGAAACATATGCCGGTCGAAACATCCGATCGTCCGCTCGTCGTCGGCATTGCCGGCGCGTCGGGGGTGATCTACGGAATACGGCTGCTGGAACTGCTGCGCGCCTGCAACATCAAGACACATCTTATCGTCTCACGCGCGGCGCAGATGACGCTCGCTTACGAGACCAGTCTCAAACTTGCAGATGTCGAGCGGCTGGCCACCGTCGTGCACTCCAACAACGATGTTGGTGCGACCTGTGCCAGTGGATCATTCGCGGCGCGCGGCATGGTGATCGCTCCTTGTTCAATCAAAACCATGGCTGAAATCGCAACCGGAAACACGGCGAACCTGATTTCGCGTGCGGGCGACGTTGCCTTGAAGGAGCGCAGGCGCCTGGTGCTCTTGTTGCGCGAAACGCCTCTTCACCTCGGGCATATTCGCAACATGGCGAGCGTGACCGAAGCCGGCGCAATCGTCTATCCGCCGGTTCCGGCTTTTTACGCTTTGCCGAAGTC
>DASRAF010000181.1:0-2361 GCA_035638295.1 Pseudolabrys sp. | reverse complement strand
CGGTGACGATGGTCCAGCCGTCAATTCCCTTGGCTTCGAAGTCCCAGCGCTCGGCCGCGAGCCCGTCAGGCACTCGGAGCTCATCGGCCGTTGCAGCTGAAGCACCGCGCGTGAACATAGAGGTGGCGAACGAAGCGAGGCCTACCGTCAGTACTGTCGTGAGCGCGCGGCGTCGCGATACCTTTTGTCCGTCTTTGGTCATTGGTTACTCCAAATCGGGTCACGCTACCTTTTGATCTGGATCATCTCGAGGGCCACACGTTCATCTGGAAGTCCTGCATCGAGTTGATCCACCTGGCGCACAGCATGCTCGCCTTGGTTTGGCTCTACCACTGAAGAGTTTCTGAAATCGCTGTAAGGATGCTGGTTCGCCCACTTGCTCGGCCACTCAATGCAACGTTGAACGTCCGCTCCCAGCGGACCTAAATTTCCGCTTCGGGTCGAGGCCGTGTGAAAACTATGTTTGGCTCTAGTTGTCAGATGACTCGTCGGGTTGATGGAGTCGCTGATGAGCGGATTCATCGAGGGGCAAGATCGGTCGCAAAGCGTGCTGTTTCCGGAGCAGCTTGAGGACTGGATCAGCGAGGACAATCCGGTCCGCGCCGTTGATGCCTTCGTCGAGGCGCTTGATTTGGCGGGGCTGGGGTTTGAACGCGCGCGAGCGGCTGACACCGGCCGGCCCGCGTACCATCCGGCGACGCTGCTCAAGATCTACATCTACGGCTACCTGAACCGCATTCAATCGAGCCGCCGCTTGGAGCGCGAAGCGCAGCGTAACGTGGAGCTGATTTGGCTCACGGGCCGATTGATGCCGGACTTCAAGACGATTGCCGACTTCCGCAGGGACAACGGCGAGGCGATCCGGAGGGTGTGCCGAGAGTTCATCGAGTTGAGTCGCCAGGTAGGGCTGTTCACCGACGCGGTGGTCGCGATCGATGGCAGCAAGTTCAAGGCGGTCAACAACCGGGACAAGAACTTCACCCCGCACAAGCTGAAAGCGCGAGTGCAGCAGCTCGAGCAGAGCATCGCGCGTTACCTGGCTGAGCTTGACCGCGCCGATCGCGAGCCGGCATCGGTCCCGCCAGCCCGGGTATCACAGCTGAAGGAGAAGATCGCCTCGGTCAAGGCGCACATCGGCAAGCTCGGCAAGATCGAGAAGCGGTTGCTACAGACCCCCGATCAGCAGATCTCGCTCACCGACCCCGACGCCCGTTCGATGGCAACCAGTGGCCGGGGCACGGGGATCGTGGGTTACAACGTGCAGGCGGCGGTGGATACCGAGCACCACATCATCGTCGCCCACGAGGTCACCAATGTCGGCCATGACCGCACGCAGCTAGCGGTGATGGCGAAGTCGGCACAAGAAGCCACGGGCCAGGACAAGATGACCGTTCTGGCCGATCGCGGTTACTTCAAGGGCGAGGAGATTCTGCAGTGTACGCAGGACGGCATTACACCCCTGGTTCCCAAGCCGCTCACCTCGAATAGCAAGGCCGACGGGCGCTTCGACAAGCGCGACTTCATCTATAACGCCAAACGCAACGAATACCGCTGCCCTGCTGGGGAACGAGCGATCTGGCGCATGACCACGGTCGAAAATGGTCTGACGCTGCACCGATATTGGCCCTCGGCCTGTCCGCGCTGCTCAATCAAGTCGCAGTGCACGCCCAGCGACTACCGACGAATCACGCGATGGGAACACGAGCAGGTGCTCGACGCCATGCAGCGGCGCCTGGATCGCACGCCCGAGGCCTCGCGATTGCGAAGGCAGACAGTTGAGCACCCATTCGGCACGCTGAAGGCATGGATGGGGTCGACCCACTTCCTGACCAAGACCCTACTGAGGGTCCGAACGGAGATGAGTCTGCACGTCCTGGCGTACAACCTGAAGCGGGCGTTGAATATCTTCGGAACGCAGAAGCTGATTGCGTTCATGAACGCCTAGGCCCAAGCAGGCCAAAGTCCAATCCGGCACTCTCTCTCGCAACGCCGTCTAGATCGCCCGCCGGGTACACGCGTGAGCGGCTCACTACGCGTTTCCACACGGCCTCGACCCATAGGCGACGGTGGCGCTTTTCTGATCGACTGACCGGTGTACCTTGTCACCGGCCGTTCGTTGCGCTCGTCGCGAAAATCGCACAGCCACGCGTCGCCAAGATCCGCGTAGGCGCTGAGTCGAGCCGCAACAATAGACATCGCAAACTCCTAGTGAAGGGACACTGTGGGCCGGCCCGCCCATGTGGGGCACGGCCCTGCTGTCTTACGCGGCAACCTTTAAGAGGCCAAGTTGAGTCAATGCCGTGACGCCGTCATCCAGGCCGATCTCCTCGACGATCTTTCCGTCCTTGAGGCGCAGCACCG
>DASRAF010000180.1:0-8053 GCA_035638295.1 Pseudolabrys sp. | reverse complement strand
TTCGGTTCGGTAAACACCGCGGTCGGAAGCACTTCTCCGGACGCGATCTTGGGCAGCCATTTTTCCTTCTGCTCAGCCGTTCCGCTGCCGAGAATCAATTCGGCGGCGATCTCGGACCGGGTGCCAAGCGACCCAACACCGATGTATCCTCGCGAGAGCTCTTCCGAGACAACGCACATTGATTCCTTGCCGAGTCCCATTCCCCCGAATTCTTCAGGAATGGTGAGCCCGAACACGCC
This sequence comes from Pseudolabrys sp., assembly GCA_035638295.1. Lineage (GTDB taxonomy): Bacteria > Pseudomonadota > Alphaproteobacteria > Rhizobiales > Xanthobacteraceae > Pseudolabrys. The sequence goes on along the minus strand of DASRAF010000180.1, from coordinate 7,814 downwards.
CAGTTCCGACATCTGTTTGATGATGTCGAGCGGGATGTAGCTGTTCGTCCGGTGCCAGCCCTGTGCGTGTCCGATCACTTCGGCATCGGCGAACCGGCGCATTTCCACACGGATCGATTCCAGTGTTTCTTCGAGGCCGCACACGCCAATGGTGATGCCGTGGCTTGCGCGTATCAAATCGATCAAACGCGCACGCCGTTCGGCGGTATTGCCGCCGGCGATGAGCGTTTCGCTTATCGGCCCCAGACGAGCGGCGACCTGGGCTTGAGACAGACCGAGGTCGGACAACCTCACCACTTCGTTTTGGCTCATCGGAATTCCGCCCGCGACTTGGGCCAGATATTCGCCAAGTCCGATCCGGATCAGCAGCTCCTCGAGCTCGCCGAGCGATCCTTCGCCGGTCAGTCGCACCGCATAGGACGCGAGTTGGCGGACCGCCTCGACGTAGGTGGCGAGCCAGGCCAGCCCGTGGGTGGCACGTTGCTCGCGGTCGAACAGGCGGCCAACGACGCGGCCCTCGACCGTGACCTGCGTGCGTACCTTTGCTGTCGCCTCCGCCAAGAGTGCATCCAGGGATGCACTGGCCTCCTGGGCAAGCTCGATCAGATCGGATTTTCCAGCAGAACGGGGTGCAGTAGCGGGCATCGAAAGCTCGCGGATACAAATGGCCGGCCAAGTCACACTACGCGTGCACTGCACAAAAGCAAAGTCGCAAGAGAATTCAGGCTCTTGGCTCGGCCACGCAAATCGCTATAAAAATTAACCATTTCCGGACTACATCATTACCTCTGCTTTTGCGTGGGTTTCTCCCGCGGATGCGAACCGAACCGCATGCGTCCAATCGAACTATCGCTTCCGTTCAACCGGCTAGCTCGCATGCTCGCCTCTTTCTCCGTCCGCACCCGCATCGTTCTTTTGGCGCTCATTCCGGTCGTGGGTTTTGTCGCCAATGGGCTCACCTTTACGGCCGGTGAAGGCGACGTCGGACGTGCTTTCGCCACTGTCAGCCGCGATTTCAAGAGCGCGGTTGCGTCAATATCAATGAGAACATGATGGGCCTCGCCGAAGCCGATGCCACCCGGTTGCTGGTGGCCTTGTTGTCGACGCGACACTTCGAGACCGACTACCGGGTAAACTAGAGTGAAGTATCGCGCCAGCAATTCTTCATGGCGTACAAAAAGTTCACCGATCTCTTCAGCGGCATCGCAGGCACCCCCGCCCTGAAGCAATCACTCGAGCAGCGGGTCAAGACCTATGCGGACACTTTCGAGAAATGGGTCGACGCTTTTGACCGCGCTCGTCCGATGCGTTCGATCATCGATATCGATAACCAGAACATCCTGCCTCGAGCCGACGAAATCATTCGAATCGCCGAACAGATCGGCTCGATCCAGTCGGCCGCCGACGATGCCCCACAGGCAATTGAACAGGTGGACGCCATTATCCGCGAAATATCGGCAATTGCCACAACGGTCCATGCGGCCGTCGATCAGCAGAACTCGGCGGTGGTCTCCATCGCGGAAGGCGTCAGTCGCGCTTTGGGCGAGGCCCGCATTGGTGCTGAGGCAATGAGCCGCGTCGCCGATGTCACGGCCGATGTCCGCTCCACGGCATCAGGCATCAAAGACCTTGCAGACTCGTTGACTCTTGAGGCCGAAGGCCCTGGAAGCCCAGGTCCGCCAATTCCGCAGCAGCGTCCAGGCAGCCTAGTTTTGCTGCAGGGCTTGCAAAGCGGCCCTCGATAAACGATTTGAAATGGATGCCGCCTGCGGGAGCATCTCTTGCGAGTTCTTAAGCGGTCACTGCAAATCGCAGACGACGCTTTTCGGCGTTTCATCGCGGACGACGGCTGGGCGATCGCGAGTCACATCGCGTTGTCCACGCTCATGGCCCTGTTTCCGTTCTTGATCGTGGTTGCTGCGTTGGCCGGTTTTTTCTTCGGATCGCAGGAACTGGCGGACGAGGCGGCGCGCCTGTTGCTTGAAGCCTGGCCAAAACAGGTTGCGGCGCCCATCGCTCTTGACATCACCGGCGTAATGACCTCGACACGCGGAGACGTGCTGACGCTCGGCGTCTTGTTCGCGCTTTATTTCGCCTCGAGCGGCGTCGAAAGCCTGCGCATAGGGCTTAACCGCGCGTACAACATCAAAGAAATGCGTTCATGGTGGTTGCTTCGACTTGAGTCGATCGTCTACGTGCTGGTGGGAGCGGTTGCGATCCTGGCTTTTTCATTTCTGGTTGTCTTTGCCCCGCTGATCATCTCAAAGCTCATCCACTACGTGCCGGCACTCGAACAATTCGGAAATACCATTACGCTTGCGCGTTACGCTGTCGCAGCGTCGGTTCTCGTGATGGCACTGACGATCGTGCACCTCTGGCTGCCCGCCGGACGGCGTTCTTTCGGACAGATCGCGCCGGGAATCATTGCCACTCTTTTGCTGTGGCTGATCAGTGGCGCCGTATTCGGCCGTTATCTGTCGGATTATGCCTTCGCTTACGTATCGATGTACGCCGGCCTGGCATCAGCCATGGTCGCACTCGTCTTCCTTTATATCTGCGCGTCGATTTTCATTTACGGCGGCGAATTAAATTCAGCAATCGCCCAGATGCGACTGAAAGAGCGTTAGCCGCCCGACGCTTCAATTGCGTCGTCAAAGGTTCTCAGCCCGGTGCGCGGCGCGTTCACCATTACCGCCATATTTCCCGGGGGGTGTTGGTTTTTCCACATCTTCATATGAGCCAACGGTATCTTGTCCCAGGCGAAGACCTCGCTCATGCACGGATCGATGCGCTGCTCGAGCACGAAACGATTTGCCTGAGACGCCTGTTTGAGATGTGCGAAATGGGAGCCTTGTATGCGCTTCTGGCGCATCCATACGTACCGCGCGTCGAATGTGAGGTTGTAGCCAGTCGTTCCCGCGCAAAACACAACCATTCCACCGCGTTTTACGACAAGACATGAAACCGGAAACGTCTGCTCACCTGGGTGCTCGAACACGATATCGACATCGCGTTTGCCCGTGATGTCCCAGATCGCCTTGCCGAAACGTCTGGCCTCCTTCGTCCAGGTCGCAAACTCCGGTGAGTTCACGGCCGGCATCTGGCCCCAGCAGGTGAACTCCTTGCGGTTGATCACGCCTTTGGCACCAAGATTAAGGACATACTCGGTCCTCGACTCGTCGGAAATCACCGCAATAGCGTTTGCACCGGACGCCGCCACGAGCTGCACGCCGAATACGCCGAGGCCGCCCGAGCCACCCCACACCAACACATTGTCACCGGGCTTGAGAGTGTGCGGCGAGTGACCGAAGAGCATGCGGTACGCCGTCGCAAGCGTGAGCGTGTAGCAGGCTGACTCTTCCCAGGAGAGATGGTTCGGCTTGGGCATCAGTTGCCGCGATTGAACGCGGCAGAACTGCGCGAACGATCCGTCGGGCGTCTCGTATCCCCAGATCCGCTGCGAAGGAGACAGCAAAGGATCGCCACCGTTGCAGTCTTCATCGTCGCCGTCGTCTTGATTGCAGTGGACGATGACTTCGTCGCCGACCTTCCAGCGCTTGACCTTGGCGCCTACCGCCCAAACGACTCCCGATGCGTCGGAGCCGGCGATATGGAATGGATGCTTGTGGCCATCGAGCGGCGAGATTGGAACGCCGAGTCCGGCCCAAATACCGTTGTAGTTCACGCCACCCGCCATGACGTAGACGAGCACTTCGTCATCGCTGATCGGCCAGGTGGGTACGACTTCTAGCTGGAAAGATTGATCGGGCGGACCGTGCCGCTCCTTGCGGATGACCCAGGCATGCATTTTCTCGGGCACATGTCCGAGCGGCGGAACCTCACCGATTCCGTAAAGGTCCTTCAGTGGTGCGACAGCCCTTGCCTTTGCAACCGCCGGCATCGACGTTCTCCATTATCCCTACAACACTCTGACGCAAATTATGTTGCATCGCAATATTTCCGTTGTCGTCCTGGAAAGCTGTTCCTGGACAATGCGTTACAAAGTTTTTGCCCCCTTTTTGCGAATCGCGTGACGTGCCTGGCTCATGGCCGCGGGCGCTTACGCGCTACTGCTCGCGGTTAGGACCGCGGCTGCTTTTGGATCCGGACACTTATTCACACATTGCGCTTGGTCGCTGGATTCTCGATCACCACTCCGGTCCGACCACCGATCCGTGCTCGGCAAACCTTCGCGGGACACACTGGGTTGCGTTCGAGTGGCTCTCCCAAATCGCATTCGCAGGAGCGCATGCGGTTGGAGGCTGGCTCGGCGTCGTCGCGCTGACCGCAGCCGCAGTTGCGACGGCCCTCGGTCTGATGACCCGATTTCTACTGCGCGAGTGGTAGCCGAAACGCAGCCGTGCTCTGCGTTCTTGCTTACGGCGCCACACATACTCGCGCGGCCTCACATTCTCGCGCTACCGGTGATGGTCGCCTGGATCGCGACATTGATCCGCGCCGTCGACACTCGTGCCGCACCGCCCCGGCGCGCTTTGCCACTGATGCTGTGGGCCAATCTGCACGGCAGTTTCACGTTCGGCCTGGCGATCGGTATGTGCCCCGTCACGACCGCGCTCTAAGTCTGCAAAACCTTCCAGACTTCCCGCAGCTACTCGACGAATACCGCATACAGGTGACATTGCTCGCACCTTCGACGCCGGCCGTTGGCCTGCTCGATCGGCTTCCAGACCGGAAGCGTGCGTATGCCGACGATGTCGCCGTCGTGCACATGCGTCGCTGAGCTGCTCACCGACACCGGTAAATTGCCATCCACAGGCGTCGACGCGGCGCCTGCTTTGGTATTCAATTGTATTGTTTGGTGGCCGTCATCGGGGACGCGCCGCCTTCGGGGGAAAAGCCATGTCATTGCAAGCTTTGATCATCCTCATCATAGTTGGGGCGATCGCCGGCTGGCTCGCTGGCATCATCGTCAAAGGGGTCGGTTTTGGCCTCGTTGGCAATATCATCGTAGGCATAGTGGGTGCACTCATCGGCACCTGGGTACTCGGTGCGTTGGGGGTCGCGATCGGCGGAAGTTTTGTTCGTGACATCATCAACGCGACGATCGGCGCCGTAATCTTGTTGTTCATAATAAGCCTTGTGAAACGGGCCTAATCAGCCCTTTCCACCCGCGCTCCGCTCTGACCATTCACAGCCGGGCATACCCAGTCCGGCTGAGCGATGTTGCGTTGCAGCAAACGCTGGGTCAAAATGCCTTGGTCAGGCGAGCGATGCACGACAAAACTCACCGCGATAAACCTTGGATTTTCCGCACCTATGCCGGCCACTCAACGGCTGCGGATTCAAATGCGCTTTATCGCAAGAACCTGGCCAAGGGGCAGACCGGCCTGTCGGTCGCTTTCGATCTGCCAACCCAAACCGGATACGACTCCGACCACGTACTCGCGAGAGGTGAAGTCGGCAAAGTCGGGGTGCCGATTTGTCATCTTGGTGACATGCGGGCGTTGTTCGACGGCATTCCGCTCGCAACGATGAACACATCGATGACCATCAACGCCACCGCGGCGTGGTTGATGGCACTTTACATTGCGGTCGCTGACGAGCAGGGCGCGCCTCGGAGTGTCCTGCAGGGCACCATTCAGAACGACATCATCAAAGAATACCTTTCGCGCGGCACTTACGTCTTTCCGCCGGCACCATCGATGCGGCTGACCAAGGACATTATCCTGTTCACGACCAAAGAAATTCCGAAATGGAATCCGATCAACGTTTGCTCCTATCATCTGCAGGAAGCGGGCGCGACGCCGGTGCAGGAGCTTGCCTTTGCCCTCGCGACCGCAATCGCAGTACTCGACACCGTGAAAACGTCAGGCGAAGTATCGCCGGAAAAGTTCGGTGACGTCGTCGGGCGTATCTCGTTCTTCGTGAATGCCGGGCTGCGTTTCATCACCGAACTGTGCAAGATGCGGGCCTTCACCGAGTTGTGGGACGAAATCACCCGCGAGCGCTACGGAATCACCGATGCAAAGCAGCGACTGTTTCGCTATGGGGTGCAGGTAAACTCGCTCGGTCTGACTGAGCCGCAACCTGAGAATAATGTCGCACGCATTCTCATCGAGATGCTGGCAGTCACCTTGTCCAAGAATGCGCGGGCACGTGCCGTACAATTGCCGGCCTGGAACGAGGCCCTTGGACTTCCGCGACCATGGGATCAGCAATGGTCACTGCGCATGCAGCAGATCCTTGCTTACGAAACCGATCTCCTCGACTACGGCGACATTTTCGACGGATCGGGAGAGATTGCGCGAAAGGTTGACGATCTAAAACGTCAGGCCCGCGAAGAACTGGCGCGCATCGAAGCGATGGGTGGCGCAGTCGCTGCAGTCGATACCGGCTACCTGAAACAACAATTGGTCGAATCGAACACAGCACGCCTCGAAGCGATCGAGCGTGGCGAACAAATCGTTGTGGGTGTCAACAAGTATCTCGAGAGCGAAACCTCGCCGCTGGCAGGTACCGCCGATTCTATTCTCACCGTGTCGGACGACGCGGAGCGCAGCCAGATCGATCGGCTTAAGGCATGGCGCGCATCACGCGACAACGCTGCGGTCGCTGAGGCCTTGAACGAGTTAAAGCGAGCCGCGCGCGGTAACGGCAATATCATGCCGGCTTCGATCACCTGTGCGAAAGCGGGTGTCACCACCGGTGAATGGGGCTGGGCCCTTCGCGAGGCCTTTGGCGAATATCGTGCACCGACCGGCGTCGGCCGCGCGATGCGCAACGACGTCATCGGCCTCGATGACGTTCGGGCGGATGTAGATCGCGTCTCCCGCAAGCTGGGCCGTCGCCTCACTTTCCTCGTCGGAAAACCGGGCCTCGATGGCCACTCCAATGGCGCCGAGCAGATCGCTGTGCGTGCTCGCGATGCCGGAATGCAGGTGGTGTACGAGGGCATCCGATTGACGCCCGAGGAGATCGTTGACGCGGCGCGCAAGGAAAAGGCCCATGTCATCGGCCTGTCGGTCCTTTCGGGTAGCCACTTGCCGCTCGTCGAAGATGTTGTTGACCGCATGAAGCGCGCCGGCCTCGACGTGCCGGTGATTGTCGGCGGCATTATCCCGCCTGAAGACGCCGCCGAACTGGAAAAGGCTGGTGTAGCGGCGGTTTACACGCCGAAGGATTTCGAACTGAACCGAATCATGTCCGACGTTGTGCGGATCGTTGAACGGGCCAAGGGCGTCACGAACGCCTGATTTTCAGCCGAGCCTTGCGAGCACCTGCGCCAACCTGGCTGGACTGACCGGTTTCACGAAATAATGGTTCACGCCGGCGGTGCGGGCGGCCCGCGCATCCCCAACCCCGTCATGACCCGAAATCGCGACCACCGGGGTCTGCCCGACTTTGCCTGGCAGCGCACGGATTCGGCGCGTGGCTTCGAGCCCGCCCAGTCCCGAAAGCGTTACGTCCATCAGTACGGCGTCATAAGCACCGCGAGTCACTGCATCAATGGCCGCTTCGCCCGTCTCTACAAAATCGACTCGATGACCGAGCTCGCGAAGGATCGTGTTCATCACGACGCGCCCATAGGGATTATCCTCGGCACAAAGAATAGACAACGGCCGCGCGGTGACCGCCGGCACCTGCGTCCGTTCTGAGAAGGGATTCAATTCAGCATGACCTACGAGCACAGTCAGTCGAAACGTCGACCCGTGTCCTTTTCTGCTCGTGACTTCGAGATCGCCTCCCATCGCCTTCGCAAGGCGCTTGACGAAGGAAATACCAAGTCCGGCTCCGCCGTAACGTTTGGCAATTTCCGCGCTCCCTTGCGCGAATGGACGAAATAGCTTTTTCAA
>DASRAF010000179.1:0-14131 GCA_035638295.1 Pseudolabrys sp. | reverse complement strand
TTCCCGCGCATGATTGCGCGTGAAACCTTGCAGCGGCGCGTGCCCGTTCAGGGAAACGTTGATCCCCTGGCACTGCTTGCTGGAGGTGCGGCAATCGATCGAGAGGTGGATGACGTAATGAAAGAACTCGGCGGTGGACCGCTGATCTTCAATCTCGGCCACGGGATTCTTCCTGAAACTCCGATAGCAAACGTTGAACGCATGCTCAAGCGCGTTCGTGGATAAGCGTCATGTACCTGTGGCTGAAGGCATTGCACATCGTCGCCGTCATCGCCTGGATGGCCGGCATGCTCTATTTGCCTCGACTGTTTGTCTATCACTCGGCGGCCCGGCCCGGGTCTGAACTCTCCGAAACTCTGAAGACGATGGAGCGTCGGCTGCTCAACTTCATCATGGTGCCGGCGATGATGGTCACTTGGATTGTCGGTATTCTCTTGCTGTTGCAAGGCGGCTGGCTTGGTGCTGGCTGGTTTCATGTCAAATTTGCAGCGGTGATCGTCATGACCATCCTCCACGGATTATTTGCGCATTGGGTAAACGAATTCCACGCTGGACGAAATAGGCACTCAGATAAATTCTTTCGTATTATCAATGAGATACCTACTGCTTTGTTGATTGTCATCGTGATCCTGGTGGTCGTTAAACCGTTTTAGCCTATCGCGACAAGCACACATGCCACACTGCAACCTCTTGCGTGCGACGCCGGCCCAAACTATGTTGTGATTATCCCACCGAACGCAGGCGGATGCAGTCGCGTTCCGGCACCCGTGTTTGGGCCGGTCGCAGCATCGGGTTCCGGGATCTTTCCCAGCTTTCTCGTCACCCAAGACCTGCGATCTCTCTCCTAAGTCAAACGGCGCAAGTCTTTCTTTATCCAAAAACTCCGCCGTAACGATCCCAAGGACGTAAACCCCCAATGCGGGAAATGAAACTCCAGGACCTTAAGTCCAAGACACCTGCCGAACTCGTCGCATTCGCTGAAGAGCACCAGGTCGAAAACGCCAGCACCATGCGCAAGCAGGAGCTGATGTTTGCAATTCTCAAACAACTCGCCACCCAGGAAGTCGATATCATCGGCGAAGGTGTGGTCGAGGTCCTGTCCGACGGTTTTGGATTTTTGCGCTCGCCCGAGTCAAACTATCTTTCCGGACCGGACGACATCTACGTTTCTCCAAGCCAGATTCGCCGTTTCGGCCTGCGTACCGGCGACACCGTCGAGGGACATATTCGCTCTCCGAAAGAAGGAGAGCGCTATTTCGCCCTGCTCAAGGTCAATACGATCAATTTCGAAGATCCTGAGAAGGCGCGTCACAAGGTCAATTTCGACAACCTGACACCGCTCTACCCCGATGAGCGGCTCAAAATGGAATACGAGGATCCGACCAAGAAGGATCTATCGGCGCGTGTTATCGACATCGTCGCACCAATCGGCAAAGGACAGCGCGCGTTGATTGTTTCGCCGCCGCGTACCGGCAAGACCGTATTGTTGCAGAATATCGCGCATTCAATCACCGCCAATCATCCCGAGACTTACCTGATCGTGTTGCTCATCGACGAGCGGCCGGAGGAAGTCACGGACATGCAGCGCTCGGTGAAGGGCGAAGTGATCTCGTCGACATTTGATGAACCGGCTTCGCGTCATGTGCAGGTCGCGGAAATGGTGATCGAGAAGGCCAAGCGGCTTGTAGAGCATCAGCGCGACGTGGTCATCTTGCTTGACTCGATTACTCGTCTCGGCCGCGCTTACAACACCGTCGTTCCTTCTTCTGGCAAGGTGCTTACGGGTGGTGTCGATGCCAACGCGTTGCAGCGGCCAAAGCGTTTCTTCGGTGCGGCACGTAATATTGAGGAAGGCGGTTCACTCACCATCATCGCCACTGCGTTGATCGACACCGGCAGCCGAATGGACGAAGTGATTTTCGAAGAGTTCAAGGGCACGGGTAACTCCGAACTGATCCTTGATCGCAAGGTGGCGGACAAACGGACTTTCCCGGCGATTGACATCACGCGTTCCGGTACGCGCAAGGAAGAGCTGCTTACCGATCCGGCCATCCTCAAAAAAATGTATGTGCTGCGGCGTATTCTCAATCCGATGGGAACGATGGACGCCATCGACTTCCTGCTGGACAAGCTGCGCAACACGAAGAACAACGGGGAATTCTTCGAATCTATGAACACCTGACGATTTGGCGTCATAAATCAAAATGGCCGGGCGTTTTGCCCGGCCATTTCCTTTTTCCAGGTCGCGGACTTCGTTAGAGCGATCTGTTCATCGGGCGACAGGTGGACCATTGATCTCAGCCGTTCGGATGAGTCGTTAGAAGCTACGACGCATCGTCGCCAGTGCGGCGGCAATATCGGTTGGGTCCGTAATCGGCAAGGAGCAACGTTCGCCGATACATATGAAAACCGCGTTCGGCGCAGACTGTAGTTTTTGTTGCGCGGGATGCGATGCAGGCAGATCGGTTGTGTCAGAGACGCGCAGTACAATTCTATCAACGAACGGCAACTTCAGCGCCGTTCTGACGATGTGCTCCGAGCCCTTTCCCGTCACCACGATTTCGGCGCCGCTCAAACGAAGGTCCAGTGCATTGAGCAACGCAATATGGCCAAACATGTTTCGCTCGGTCGCTGAGAGAATTCCTTCGATCAGCCGATCAGCTTTCTCCCGCCATTTCTCGTCACCTGTGAGAGCAGCCAGGCGGACAAGGTTCTGCGCTGCAACCGCGTTCGGATTGGGAGTTGCATCGTCGTGCGTTGAATGCGGGCGCAACAGCATATCGGACGCATCGTCAGCCGAGAGAAAATACCAACCGGTATCTTTATCGGCGTAGTGCATATCGAATGCGGCTTGCCAGGTGAGCGCTTGGTCAAGGTAGGGGCGTTCGCCAGTTGCCTCGTAAAGAGCGACCGCTGCCCGGATCATGGCGGCAAAGTCGGACGCGAGACCTGGAAAAAGAAGCTTGCCATCGCGCCAGGAATGCCCAAGCCGTTCTTTCTTGGACATGCCGCGGGCGATGAAATCGAACGAATGTTTGGCCATCGCGAGCCAATCCGGCTCATCCAGAATGATGCTGGCGTTGACCAGGGCCGCGATCATCAACCCGTTCCAGTCGGCCAATACTTTGTCGTCAAGTCCGGGACGTACGCGGTGTGAGCGCGCGCGCAGCAAGGTCGCGCGCAAGCCCGACAGACGCGTTTCGTCTGCTTCACTGCGCGCGACGTTCTTGAGGCGATTTAGAATATTGTGCCCTTCGAAGTTGCCTGCGTCAGTGACGTCGTAGTGGTGGGCAAAGAATTTCCCGTCGTCAGAGCCAAGGAGATCGATGATCTCGCGCTTCGACCAGACATAGAATTTACCCTCTTCGCCCTCCGAATCCGCATCGAGCGAAGCAGCAAAGGCGCCCTCGCCTGTCGTCATCTCGCGCTTGAGCCAAGCCACCGTTTCGCGCGCACGTTGGCCGAATAAAGCGTTGCCGCTGTGGCGCCAGGCCAGCACCAGAAGCTCGAGTAGCTGGGCGTTGTCGTAGAGCATTTTCTCGAAATGTGGCACCAGCCATTTCTCGTCTACGGAATAGCGCGAGAAACCACCGGCGAGATGATCGTAAATCCCGCCTTCGCACATTCTTTCAAGGGTATGTTCGACCGTTTCAAAGAAGCGCGCGTCAGTCGTGCGCAACCCCGCACGCCAGAGCATTTCCAATATCGCTGGTTGCGGGAATTTTGGTGCGCCACGCAGGCCACCATGGGTTGAATCGAACATATTACCGACCTGCATCGCAGCAGCGTTGAGCTCTTTCAGTCCGATCGTCACACGTCCGGCGGGGCGGGCCTTGTCGGCGAGGCGCGCGAGTAACGCGGTACGATTTTGTTCGATCCGACTGGGCTCCTCGCGAAACAGTCGGGCCACCTCGCGCAACACGTCCACAAACGCTGGGCGTCCGAAGCGAGCGTCTTTCGGGAAATATGTGCCCCCCCAGACCGGCTCTGCCTGCGGCGTAAGAAACATTGTCAAAGGCCAACCGCCTTGCTCTCCCAGAAGATGCAGAGCAGTCATATAGATCTGGTCAATGTCGGGCCGTTCTTCGCGGTCCACCTTTATGTTGACGAACAACTCGTTCATCACCCGCGCGGTGGCCTCGTCCTCGAACGACTCGTGCGCCATCACATGGCACCAGTGGCACGCGGCGTAGCCGACAGAAAGCAGAATTGGTCGGTTCAAAGCTTTCGCTTCTGCCAAAGCTTCAGGCCCCCAGGTCCACCAGTCGACCGGGTTGTGTTTGTGCTGGAGCAGGTAAGGAGATGTCGCCTCGCTGAGGCGGTTCACGTGCACTTTGCTTTGAGCGGACGACATTGCTGCAACCTAGCGCGGATTGACGCCAGATTGCACACAAAGGTCAGGGCAATATCGCAAATGCTCGCGCCGGGAACCCGAGGCCTTTCCGCACTTTTGGCCAAGTGACGACGATCAAGGCTCCTTTCGACGGGACTTTGTCGAGATTGGCCATCACTTCGATCTGATAGTGACCGTGCTGCAGAATATAGGTTTCGGATTCCATTTTGTCGGTCGTATCGGTGTCCATTGCTTCGTGGCCGGTTGCGATCACACCGCGCTGTTCGTACAGGAATTTGATGGTTTCGAACGCCCAGGCGGGAAAGGGTGTGCGCTTGAAACGTTCGGGATTGCTGTCCCAATCTTTGTACATATCGGTGCGCAATGCGACGAAAGCGCCACGTGTGATGCGGCCGTTCTTCCTCTCCCATCGTTGCAGGTCGGCAATGGAAAATGCGTGGTTTTCGTCTTTGGCTTGATAAGGCGTGTTGTCGAGTACGATCAGCGGCAAAATCATCTGCTTCAGCGGGATCTCATCCATCGTGACCCCCTTCTCGTCGAAGTGAGCCGGTGGATCGACGTGAGTGCCGTATTGCCCGACCATTTCGTAGAAAGTCGCGCGGAATCCGTCTTTGGCGATCGTATAGGGTTCGCGAGTTTTTGGATCGGTTGCCGGCGTCATCTTTGCCTGGCCAAAGCCTGACCAGACGGGGCTTTCAGGGCCGAAGCTGTGCGTGAGATCGACATACTGTTTGGAGCCGATGATGCGATAAGCGCGCGTCAGGTCACTTTGTGCTTTCGTCGGCGATCCCGAGCAGATTGAGAATGCAGAGAGAAGTACGACGAGTCCGAGCTTCGGAATCATGGGGTATCTCCGGGAGAAGAGAGCGCGATCATATCGTGGTCGATGAGCGATCACGATCGCGCGCTTTTCCAGAAGCGGACAAGAATAAATTCCTTGAGCGTTTTCGTGCCCTCAACGAGGGCTTGACCCCTGCCCGTGCTGGCGCTTCGGTGCGCGCGATGCCCGAGCACGCGCGCCATACAATTTATGCCCTTTCCTCAGGTCGCCCCCCCGCAGCAATTGCGGTTGTTCGCATTTCCGGGGCAGCTGCTGGTGAGGCGCTCAAGACGGTTATCGGAAAAATTCCGGAACCGCGAATAGCGACGCTGGGGCGCGTGCGTGGACTCGATGGCGAAATTATCGATGAGGCTCTGATCGTATGGTTTCCGGCACCTCACAGCGAAACGGGCGAAGACGTGGCGGAGCTCCAGCTGCACGGTGGCCGGGCGGTTGTTGCTTCCGTCTTCGCTGCACTCTCGCGTGTGCCTGGACTGCGTCCGGCGGAAGCCGGCGAGTTCACACGAAGGGCTTTCGAGAACGGCAAACTTGATCTCACCGCCGTGGAAGGTCTTGCAGACCTAGTGTTGGCGGAGACGGAGAGTCAGCGTCGGCTTGCATTTCGCCAGATGCGAGGAGCGCTGGGGAAGCACGCCGAAAACTGGCGAGCGCAGCTGATCCAGGCGCTGGCATTAGTTGGAGCGCGGATAGATTTTTCCGATGAAGCCGACGTTCCTCAGGACCTCGTGACTCCGGCGCTGCGAATAGTGCGCGCACTCGAAGGTGAGATCGCGTCGGTGTTGGCGGATGGCGGCCGCGGCGAAAGATTGCGCGAGGGCCTGGTGGTTGCGATCGCCGGGCCGCCGAATGCCGGGAAGTCGACGCTGCTAAATAAAATTGCGAAGCGAGAGGCGGCAATCGTTTCACCTTATGCCGGCACGACGCGTGACGTCATCGAAGTCCATCTCGACCTTGGCGGACTGCCGATGACGCTTCTCGATACGGCCGGCATTCGCGAGACCGATGATCCCGTCGAACTCGAGGGTGTGCGACGAGCGCGCGAGCGAGCGAACACGGCAGACCTGGTCCTCTGGGTAGTGGACGCGAGTGAAAGCGAAGGTTCGCCCCTCGCCGTGCAACTGTCTGCTGAAAAACCGGCTGTCACCGCGCCCACGTGGGTCATTCGCAACAAAACTGACCTCACGCAAAGAACTGAACGCGGAAGTCAAAACAACGTAAGGAATGAATCGAAATGTCGGGTTAACAAAGCCTTGACGAACGTGGTTAACGATAGGTCAACGGGTACGAGTGAATTTGGATTCAGTGGAAGTGAACTGGCGTTCGATCTTTCAGCCAAGTCCGGCGAAGGTTTCGATGCTTTGCTTGAGCTGCTGACGAAGCATGCGGAGACCTATCTAATCGGAGCAGAGTCCGCATTGGTGACCCGCGAGCGTCATCGACGCGCATTGGAGGACGTGGTGGCCGCGCTGCGACGTGCGTTGCGCGGCGATCCAGATCGCGAAGACCTGCTTGCCGAGGAATTGCGAATCGCCGCCCAGTCCTTGGGTCGCCTCACCGGCCGGGTCGACGTGGAAGACGTCCTGGACGTGATCTTCCGAGACTTCTGTATTGGCAAGTAAGCCTATTCCGGGCCCTCCAGGCTTTCCGCAATGTTTCACGTGAAACACTTTGCTAAGGCCGATGTTTTTTGACCCCTCTACCCGTCTCCGCTACAACCGCGCCCTCTGAGGTATCGATGAATATTCGATTCGACGTCGCGGTGATTGGCGGCGGCCACGCCGGCTGTGAAGCTGCGGCCGCAGCCGCCCGCATGGGTGCCCGGACCGCCCTGATCACCCACCGGTTTGCCACCATCGGCGCCATGTCCTGTAACCCGGCCATCGGCGGCTTGGGAAAAGGCCATCTGGTTCGCGAAATCGATGCGTTGGATGGGCTCATGGGCCGAGCTGCTGATTTGGGCGGAATACAGTTTCGAGTTTTGAACCGCCGTAAAGGACCTGCGGTCCGCGGACCACGCGCCCAGGCGGACCGCAAGCTCTACGCGGCCGCGATGCAATCCGCGATTCGCGCCATCCCAAATCTGGATGTGATTGAGTCTGAGGCCGACGACTTGATGCTCGAGAATGGTCGTGTCCGCGGTGTCAGGCTCATTGACGGCCGCGAAATCCCTCTGGGCGCTGTTGTACTGACGACCGGCACGTTTTTAAGAGGCCTGATTCACATTGGCGAAAAGCAAATTCCCGCAGGTCGGGTCGGCGAGGCGCCAGCGGTAGGTCTTTCTCGAACTCTCGAAACTATGGGCTTTTCGCTGGGCCGTTTGAAAACGGGGACGCCGCCGCGGCTCGACGGCCGCACCATAGACTGGTCATTGCTAGAGATGCAGCCTGGCGATGACCCGCCTGAGCCGTTCTCAAGCCTGACGGCACGAATTGAAAACCCTCAGATCAAATGCGGGATTACGCGCACGGTTGGCGCCACTCACAGGATTATTCGCGACAACGTGCATCGCTCGCCAATGTACTCAGGACAGATCGCGAGCCGTGGCCCGCGCTATTGTCCTTCGATTGAAGACAAGATCGTGAAATTTGGGGAGCGGGAAGGGCATCAGATCTTTTTGGAGCCGGAAGGCCTCGATGATCACACCGTCTATCCAAATGGGATCTCAACGTCGCTTCCTGAAGAAGTGCAGCGTGCGTTGGTCGCGACAATACCTGGGCTGCGTGACGCGCAATTCATTCGACCCGGATACGCGATCGAGTACGATTACGTCGATCCTCGAGAACTTGCCCCGACATTACAGACAAAACGTCTGCGCGGTCTGTTTTTGGCTGGACAGATAAACGGCACGACAGGCTACGAAGAGGCCGCCGCACAAGGCTTACTAGCGGGTCTGAATGCAACCGCGTTGGCGGGCGAGGGGAGCGAGATCATCGTCGATCGTGCGCAAGCCTATCTTGGTGTGATGATCGATGATCTTGTTACGCGCGGCGTCACCGAGCCGTATCGCATGTTTACCTCGCGAGCCGAATATCGTTTGCAATTGCGCGCCGACAACGCTGATCAGCGGCTCACAGATATCGGGATTGCAATTGGATGCGTGAGCAATGAGCGTGCACTCGCACACAAAACAAAGTCAGCGATGCTGAAGGATGCGCGCGAGTTTGCGAAGTCAGTATCGCTTACGCCAAAAGAGGCTGAGCCCTTTGGGATTTCACTCAACAAAGACGGGCAGCGACGCACCGCGTTTGAGCTGCTGTCATATCCGAACATTACAATCTCAGACATCACGAAAGTCTGGCCGCGCTTCGCCGAATTGCCCGCGAAGGTCGCGGAGCAAATCGAAATCGATGCGAAATATGAAGTCTATCTTTCGCGCCAGGCTGCCGATATCGCTGCGTTTCGACGCGATGAGAGTTTTGAATTGCCGGCGGACTTCGACTACACGGCATTGCCGGGATTGTCGAATGAGATGAAACAAAAACTGCAAACGCATCGTCCACGCACGATCGGACATGCGAGCCGTATCGACGGCGTCACGCCCGCGGCGCTGACGCTGCTTGTCGCGCATGTTCGGCGCGGCAAAAAAAATTCCACGAAAATTGCGTGAACAAGAGCGGGCAGGGGACTCCCGATCTTGGTGACGACAAGGAGCGCGCCCTCGCGCTCGTTTCTGTTTCACGTGAAACGGAAGCGCGGCTCGATATCTTCGTAGATGCTCTGCTGCGCTGGCAGAGCAAACTAAATCTCGTGGCGCCATCGACGCTGCCCGAGTTATGGACGCGCCATATTGCAGATTCGCTCCAGCTCCTGGCTTTGGCCCCGCAGGCCCGCGTGTGGGCTGATCTGGGTTCGGGGGGCGGTTTCCCCGGGATGCCGATTGCCTGCGCGCTTGCCGGGCAAACCGGGGCTAAAGTTCATCTCATTGAAAGCAATGGAAAAAAGGCAGCTTTCCTTCGGGCAGCGGTTAGGGCGACCGCTGCCCCGGCGGTCGTTCACCAGGAGCGGATCGAGAAATTTGGGGAAACCTGTGCAGAAGCTGTGCAGGTCGTCACGGCGCGCGCCCTGGCGCCATTAAAAACATTGTGCATTCAAGCGTTTCCTTTTGTTGCCAAAGGCGCGATCGCTCTGTTCCCGAAAGGTCAAGATGTAGAGGCTGAATTGACCGATGCCGCTAAATATTGGAGACTTCAGGCATCAAGGGTGCCAAGCCGGACCAGTCCCGACGGCTCAGTAGTTGTGATACGGGCCCTTGAATCCTTGCGCGAATCTTAAGACTGTCATTTTGACAGTACTTTCATAGGCTTATGAGGCGCAGGTGTAGAGCCTGCGGAATATCGACATGGCCGATACCCCAACCGCCGAGCAGCCCATCGACCCGCAGGTCGTACCTTTTGAAAAGGAGGCCGTGCGTCCGGATGCACCTCGGCCACGCGTTCTGGCGATCGCCAACCAGAAAGGTGGAGTGGGCAAAACAACGACGGCAATCAATCTTGGTACCGCGCTCGCCGCCATCGGCGAGCACGTGCTGATCGTCGATCTTGACCCGCAAGGCAATGCTTCAACTGGTCTCGGCATTGAACGCAAGTCTCGCCGCACGTCGACCTACGATGTTTTGACGGGTTCGGCGCCGCTGCGCGACGCGGTTCTGCAAACAGCCGTACCACGACTTTACATCGCGCCCTCGACACTTGATCTAACAGGGTTTGAGCTTGAAATCGGCCAGCAGCGCGACCGTGCATTTCGACTGCGCAACTCGCTTCGGCAACTAAATAGTGGCTTGCGCGCACACGACTTCACCTACGTTCTCGTCGACTGTCCACCGTCGCTCAATTTGCTCACCGTCAACGCGATGGCCGCTGCGGACTCGATTCTTGTCCCGCTGCAGTGCGAATTCTTCGCTCTAGAGGGATTGTCGCAGCTCCTAAAAACAGTTGAGCAGGTAAAGACCACACTCAATCCGACCTTGTCGATTCACGGCATCGTGCTGACGATGTACGACTCGCGAAACAATCTCTCTAGCCAAGTCGTCGCGGATGTCCGACAGTTTATGGGCAACAAAGTCTACGACACCATAATTCCTCGCAACGTGCGGATTTCGGAAGCGCCGTCCTACGGAAAGCCGGTGCTCGTCTACGATCTCAAATGCGTTGGTAGTGAAGCGTACCTGCGATTGGCTACAGAGATTATTCAGCGCGAAAAGGCCTTGAAGGCCGGATAGTCCGGCATTGCGCTGATATGACCATTACGGGAAGGATAATTTGATGGCGCGTTCGGGAGCAGCGACAATGGCGGATCACTCGCGACTGGGACGCGGTCTGGCTGCGCTGATAGGAGATGTCGGCGAGGAAACCTCCGTTGCGGATAGCGGACGTAAGGCGCGCCGCGCGCCGATCGAAAATTTGCGTCCTAATCCGCGGAACCCGCGTCGCATGTTTACGGATGAAGAGCTCGGTGAGCTGTCCAATTCAATTCGCGAGCGCGGGATAATTCAACCGATCGTCGTACGCACACTGCAGGGCGATAAGTTCGAAATCATTGCCGGCGAACGACGGTGGCGGGCAGCACAACGCGCCGGCCTGCATGATGTGCCGATAGCGGTCGTCGAGGCGAACGATTCGCAGTCGCTGGAATTCGCCATCATCGAAAACGTGCAGCGGACCGATCTCAATCCGATTGAGGAGGCGAGCGGTTATCTTGCGCTGATGGATGATTTCAATCGGACGCAGGATGACGTTGCACAGATCGTCGGCAAGAGTAGGCCACATGTTGCAAACACCATTCGACTGCTCAAACTTGCCGAGCCGGTGAAGCATTTGGTGCGGTCCGGCAAGATATCAGCCGGCCACGCCAGGCTCCTGCTCGGTCAACCTAACGCTGAGGCGATCGCGCGCGAGATAATCGATAAAGGTCTGAGCGTGCGCCAGGTTGAGACCGCGTTGCGCAATGACGATGCGGCGCGTGCCGGGGAAATGCACCGCGAAACCAAAGGTGGCGCCAGCACAAAAGATGCAAATACGCGTGCGCTGGAAAAGCGGCTCACCGACTCGTTGGGATTAGAGGTAAACGTCGACCACCGCGGCGAGGGTGGCACCCTGAAAATCAAATATCGGAACTTGGAACAACTCGACGCCGTACTGAAAAAGCTGAGCAGATAGACTACCGACTGCTAAATTTCTTGCGGTGACCGCCCATTTACCGCGCTAACCATGCGCGATAATTGCGAGTAGTGTGGCAGCGGCCTTGTTCCGTGGCCCATCACGAACATCGACATTCAGACTATAATTGACCAAAATTAAAGGTGTCTGGGACGTCTGGTGGTGGGGTGCGTACGGCATCAGGAGGTTGCGATGTCGAAGCCTGGTCGCGGTGGGTCTTGTTTAGTTGCCTCTCTCTTTGTGTTTGCACTCGCTTCTGGAACGAATGAGGCGAGCGCCAGAGGTTTTGGCGGTGGCCACGGTGGCGGAGGCGGGGGTGGAGGCTTCAGAGCCGGCGGCGCCCATTTTGGAGGCGGCAGTTTCCGCGGAATGAGTGGTGCTGGCCTTCGCGGCGGAATGGGTGGTCTCAATCGCAACTTCGCGGTTCGCTCGTCGTCAATGGGACGGTCCTTCACGTCCTTTCACTCCACCCGGCAATTTCACACGTCTCGAAGTCTCGCTTCGCAAAATTTCACACGGATGGGTTCAAGCCGTGCATTGACCCGAAGTGGCAATCTCAGGCTCGGTTCAAATTCGCTTGCGAACCGCAGCATCAATCGGCAATTCGCGGGGAACAACCGCAACCTGGTTACCGGCTCGGTGAATGGCGCTGGTCGAACGTCACTCTTGCGTAACCCCGCGCTTGCGTCATTTGCATCTCGCAACGGCACCGCCGGCATGCTGCGACAGGCGAGTTTCAACGGCGCACTGGCGGGCAGGAATTGGAAGAACTGGAATGGAGGCAATTGGAACGGCAATGGAGGATGGTGGTGGCTGCACAATCGTCCGATTTTCGTGATCGGTTGGTTCGGACCCGTGTTCTGGCCGTTCGCGTACTGGGACTTCATTGACTATACGTTCTGGCCCTACGCGTATGATGCGTTCTGGCCGTACGCCTTTGATGATGTCTACGTAGGCGTCTTCGGTCCCTATGCGTATGAGGGGCGAGGTTACGCGAACGTGGTTTCTTCCAGGCGCCACGCGCGCAGGACCCGCGACAACTCGACAATAACATCAGTTGTTTGCGGCGAGCAGGCTCCTGCCCTGACGAACTGGCCGATCGAACAAATTTCGCAGACCGTACAACCGACCGAATCACAGCAGACTGATCTGAACGAATTAAAGGATGAAACCGGCAAAGCCGTGAGCGCTCTGCAATCGGCTTGCCCAGAGGATCTGCCGAGCACAGCTCCTGGTCGGCTCGCGGCGATGGACAAGCGGATCGCAACCATGTTGCTCGCGCTCAGTATCGTGCAGCCTCCGCTGCAACGGTTCTATGACTCTCTTTCAGATGAGCAGAAAGCCCGCTTCAACGTGGTCAGTTCTGATCCTCAAACCAGCCGCACCGCTCGTGCCACCGATCGATCCCCGGATCTTTCGCAAGTATGCGGGGCCAATGCTCTGAAACCGGTCAATATGCCGACGGATCGCATCGCAAAGACGCTTAGTCCGACAGATTCGCAAAGGAGTGCACTCGACAGTCTTAACGAGGCAACGCGGAAGGCAGCCGAATTCCTGAAAGCAAATTGCCCCACCGAACAGGCTTTTACGCCGCCGGGACGTATCTCAGCGATGGAGCACAGGCTTCAGGCGATGCAGGCGGCAATCAAAACCGTGCAACCGGCGCTGGAGAATTTCTACAATCTCCTTACCGACGAACAGAAAGCGCGCTTCAATCTGCTCGGCTCGCAGCAGATCTGACAGTCAACTCGCCTGGACCGGCTGCGGACAAAAAGGCCGAGCACATCGGCGTTTTTGTAATGAGGCGTAGCCTGAAAAAACAATATACTCGACCGCATTACGCTTCAGGGGAGGAGATCGCTCAATGGCCAGCGAGGGAGCGAAAGCGAAGCGAATTCTGCAGGTAAAAATAAGAATACCGTCGGCGGATACGACGTCTCTTCTCACCGCGACGATGAAAAATGCGTTGTCCATGTACAGCGCATTTGGCGACGCTCAGGTGCGGTTGCTCAGGAATGCCGACGATCGAAATCAGTTTCTCCAGGTGATCGAGTATAAAATGGACGAAACGATTGAGCTCAATCGCCAGAAGTTCGCCAGCGACCCGATGGTGCAGAATTACTTGCAGGCCTGGCGGACATTGTTTCCAGGGACGATCGAGATCGACGTTTACGAGGATATTACCGAGGGACCTTAGCTCATATTGCGCCGCCACAAATCCCTGAAGCCGATGGCAAACGGCAGTCCTTTATGTCGCATTTTTCACATTGACGATTATGGAATAACTTAACCCCACCGCTTGTTATTTCCGCGCAACGATTGAACCGCGTCGCCAACAAACGTCAAACGGGGAAACGTACCAATGAGCTCCATGGCCCAAAACAGTTCACATCCTTCTTTGTCTTACGCCGACAACGTGGCAGCCAGCACGTCCGACCTCATTCTGCTGATCGGCCGCATTCTGCTCGGCTGGATTTTTGTACGCAGCGGCTACGGAAAAATTTTCGATATTCCGGCCTACGCCGTTGGGTTCCCGGCACGCGGGCTTCCCACCTTTTTGGCCTATATCGCTGTCCCTGCGGAGTTCTTCGGCGGGATTGCCCTCATTCTGGGGCTCGCCACCCGCTACGTCGTGCTTGTGATGATCATTTTTATGCTTGTGGCGACGTTCAGCTCGCACCGGTATTGGGAATTTACGGACGTCGCAGTCCGCCGCGCACAAGACTCAAGCTTCTACAAAAACATTGCGATGTTGGGCGGCTTTCTCTTTCTTTTTGTAAT
>DASRAF010000178.1:0-3363 GCA_035638295.1 Pseudolabrys sp. | reverse complement strand
ATCTCTTGATCGCGCTCGGTTGCTTGCGCTGTCTGTCTCTTTTTCAGATTTATGATCTGACCAATGCCGGCGACGAAATTCGTCACGTCGTTCATCGCGAATTGATCATCCGATCCGAATTGTACCGTTTATGCATCCGCTCCGCGATCGTCTTTACGATTATGGTCGTTGTGGTGCTGCCAATTCTCTTTTCTTACTCGTCGGGAAAGCCAGCATGAAATTCACGCTGCCCTGGCTCAAGGAACATCTCGACACCGACGCGTCCCTGACCGAGATTGTCGACAAGCTCACCATGATCGGCCTCGAAGTCGAGAACGTCGAGGACACTGCGAGCCTGCTCAAGCCCTTCGTTATTGCGTCCGTCATCTCGGCCGAGAAGCACCCCAAGGCGGACCGCCTGCGCGTCTGCATGGTCGACATCGGCTACGGCAAACCGATTCAGGTTGTCTGCGGCGCCGCGAATGCACGCGCCGGCATGAAAGGCGTGTTCTCACCGCCCGGCACATTCATTCCCGGCAAGAACATCACGCTGGCGGTCGGAACGATACGCGGCGTGGAAAGCCGCGGTATGCTGTGCTCGCCGGCCGAGCTGATGATCTCCGACGATCACGATGGAATCATTGATCTGCCCGCCGATGCACCTGTCGGCAAATCCTACATCGAGTGGGCGGGCGCAGGTGATCCTGTCATCGAGATCAACCTTACGCCCAATCGACCGGATTGCACCGGCGTTTCCGGAATCGCCCGCGACCTCGGGGCGACGTCCATTGGCACCTACAAAGATAGGATCCCGAAGCCGGTCAAGGGAGAATTCCCCTGCCCGGTCAATGTCACTTTCGATTTCGGGAAAACGCCCTCGCTCTGCCCAGCGTTCGGCTTGCGGCTGGTGCGTGGGGTCCAGAACGGACCATCACCCGAGTGGCTGCAGAAACGGCTAACCGCGATAGGATTGCGGCCCATCAATACGCTGGTCGACATCACCAATTTCGTGACCTTCGATCGTGGCCGACCGCTGCATGTTTTCGACGCGGCAAAGGTGCATGGCAACCTGACGGTTCGCCGCGCGAAGAACGGCGAGAAGTTGCTCGCTCTCGACGGCAAGACCTACACACTGGACGAAGGCATCTGTGTCATCGCCGACGAACATGGTGTTGAGTCACTAGCTGGTATCATAGGCGGTGAAGCGAGCGGGTGCTCGGAATCCACCACCAACGTGTTGATCGAATCGGCGTTGTGGGACGAACTTAATATCGCCCAGACCGGGAGAAAGTTCGGAATCAACTCCGACGCCCGTTACCGCTTCGAACGTGGCGTCGACCCGGCTTTCATGCTGCCCGGCCTCGAGCTTGCAACGCAAATGGTGCTCGATCTGTGCGGAGGTCAGCCTTCCGAAGTCGTCGTTGCCGGTGACCCGACACCAAAGGAAAAGGTCATCGATTTTCCGTTGAGCGAACTGCCGCGGCTGGCCGGCCTGAAAATGTCGCTGCCAGACATCCGCCGCCTGCTGGAGAAGCTTGGATTGTTCGCCGCTGGTCAGGGCGAGCGAATGAAAGTGGCAGTGCCGTCGTGGCGGCCGGACGTGCACGGGCGCGCTGATATCGTCGAGGAAATCGTGCGTATCGTCGGCGTTGATCGCGTCCCGTCGACACCCTTCGCCCGCGAGCATGCGCGCAGACCAGTGCTCACCGTGATGCAGAATCGCACGCGCAAGGCGCGACGGGCGCTCGCGGCGCGAGGCCTCGTGGAGGCTGTCACCTGGTCATTCATATCGAAGCAGGAGGCCGAACTGTTCGATGGTGGCAAGCCGGAGCTGTCTCTTGCCAATCCAATCGCTGTTGAGTTGTCCGATATGCGTCCGAGCCTCATTCCGGGGTTGGTCATGGCGGCGCAACGCAATGCCGACCGGGGTCACGCCGATGTGGGCCTGTTCGAGGTCGGACAGATTTTCAAGGGCAACAGACCCGAGGATCAACTGACCGCCGCAAGCGGGCTGCGTCGCGCACTTGCCAAACCGTCCGGCAGCGGGCGTATTTGGTCCGGTAGAGCAGTCCCGGTTGACGCTTTCGACGCGAAGGCGGACGCCTTCGCGATTCTGGCCGCCGCGGGTAGTCCGATGCAGGCCCTGCAGGTCGTGCCAGGCGGACCATCATGGCTTCACCCGGGCCGTAGCGGCACGATCCAGATCGGCCCACAGAATATTCTCGGCCATTTCGGCGAACTGCATCCGCGCGCCATCGCTGCCCTGAAGGCGGAAGGGCCAATTGTGGGTTTTGAGGTCATTCTGGAAAAGATTCCGGAGCCGAAAGCGCGCGCGACGCGTGCAAAATCTCTGCTCGAATTGTCGCCGTTCCAGCCCGTCGAGAGAGATTTTGCCTTCGTGGTCGAGAGCACGGCAAAGGCCGCCGATATTGTCCGCGCCGCGCAAAACGTAGACAAAAAACTCATCACCGACGTAGTTGTCTTCGATGTCTATGAAGGCAAAGGGATCGAGCCTGGCAAAAAGTCAATTGCCATCGCCGTGACCATTCAGCCACGCGAAAAGACAATGACCGACGCGGAGATCGAGGCGCTGTCTGCGAAGGTCGTGGCCGAAGTCACAAAACGCACTGGCGGCGTATTGCGCGCCTGACGATCTCGGCACTAGCGGTGCCGCTTGCGTGAGCGCTGCGCCGGCTTCTCTTCAGGAGCTTTCAGCGCTCCCAGCTGTCGCAGCGCAGCTTCCGCCGTGCGCTGGCCGGACTCCCAGGCGCCGTTGACCGTCCCCCATTGCGTTTCGTGCAACGCTTCGCCGGCCAGCCAGATACGGCCGGCAAATGGTTCGGCCAGAATTTTTCTTGCGTCGGCACCGCCCGGCGCAGCCACTGACATCGCTCCTAAGACGAATGGGTCCTCGTTCCACCGGGTGGCAAAGCTGCGCTTGATCGCATTTTTTGCGTTTGTGCCGAACAGCGAGGCGATCCATTCGCGAGCAAATTCGATCATCGTCGCTTCACCTTTGGACGACAGCTCGCGGCCGAAATCGCCCGCGACCTCGACCATCTGCAGGCTGCTGCCCGAGACATTGGCCAGCAGGGCCGCCGTACGATTCCCGGTGGATTTTTCGAACACGAGATCGTCGCGCTGCAGATTCATCGGGTTGCGAGATATGTCGAGCGCAATGTGATCGTAGCTGCCGAGTGACAGCGCCGCGGCGGCTTCGAGCTGGCGGCGGGCGATTTCTGGCTTGAACGTGATCTTGCCGGACGTGAGTACATTCGTGGACACGGTGACGATTGTAGTGCGTGCGCGCACCTGACCTCTGGCTGTCACGATCTCGACGCCATTGCGATCCCACTCAATACGAGTAACAGGGCTCGACAATCG
>DASRAF010000177.1:0-8358 GCA_035638295.1 Pseudolabrys sp. | reverse complement strand
ACGGGCGGTTCGACTTTCAAGAATCCGCCGGGTCACAGTGCCTGGAAACTCGTTGACGATGCCGGTTGCCGCGGGCTCACGATTGGTGGAGCTCAGGTGTCAGAGCTGCACAGCAATTTTCTGATCAATCTCGGCGGGGCTACTGCGGCCGACATCGAAAATCTCGGGGAGACCGTCCGCGAAAGGGTGAAGACGCATTCGGGCGTTGAGCTGGAATGGGAGATCAAACGCGTCGGAGTGAAACGCTGAGACATGAAGCACGTAGCGGTATTGATGGGTGGATGGTCGGCTGAACGCGAGGTCTCTCTGCGCTCGGGCAAAGCGTGTGCCGATGCTCTCGAACGAACGGGCTACAAGGTCAGCCGTGTCGACGTCAATCGCGACATTGCTGCGACGTTGCGCGAGCTCAAGCCCGATGCTGCGCTCAATGTATTGCATGGGCGCCCCGGCGAAGACGGTACGCTGCAGGGGATGCTTGAAGTTCTCGGCATTCCATACTCGCATTCTGGTGTGCTTGCGTCCGCGCTCGCGATGCAGAAGGAAACTGCCAAGACCGTGCTCAGGGGCGCGGGTGTTCCTGTGCCCGGAGGCAAGGTTGTCTCCCGCAAGGAAGCGGCAAAGCAACACGCGTTGCCGCTTCCTTACGTTATCAAGCCCCTGGCGGAGGGATCGAGCGTTGGTGTTTTCCTCGTGCGTGAGGACCACAAGCATCCGCCGCAGGAATTGACTCGTCCCGATTGGACCTTTGGCGAATTGGTTCTCGTCGAACACTACATCCCGGGAAAGGAACTTACCTGCGCCGTGATGGGCGAGCAGGCGCTCGGCGTGATCGAAATCGTACCCACAGTGAAGTTTTATGACTACGAAGCCAAATATGCTCCCGGGGGCTCAAAGCATTTGCTGCCGGCGCCGATCGCGGCGGAGGTGTATCGCGAAGTGCAACAAATCGCGCTGTCGGCGCACTGCGCGCTTGGCTGCCGTGGCGTGACCCGTGCCGACTTCCGCTATGACGATAGCCTTCCGGGAACCAAGGGTCTGTTCTGCCTGGAGGTAAATACCCAACCGGGCATGACCGAGACATCACTCGTCCCGGAGATGGCACAACATGCTGGTATCTCGTTTGACGAACTGGTCCGCTGGATGGTTGAGGACGCCTCGCTCGACCGCTGAGGTTCGCGCCCCATCAAAATTGGTCCCGTAAGCGGCAATTCCTTCATATTTTACTATTCATTTACCAATAAGCCCGAAGACTAGGCACTTGGCAGCGCATCGCGCGCTTGGCTTGCCAACAGTCATGCGTGCGGGGTTCGTCGCCTACGGCGGCCTCGGGGGACGGGGGCGACAAGTGAAGCAGGTTGCGATGGAGAGTCGTGTGCGCCTCGCTGAATCGCCGGAGCTGAAGCGACGCTCCGTCGCGTGGCCGGAGTTTCACAGTTGGCGATGGCCGAGGGTCTTGCGGCGTTGGGGTCATTCGCTCGTTGAGTTGAAAGTGCCGCGCGGCGCCGGTTCGACGGCGGCTGCGATGCTGTTGCTCGCCAGCGCGAGCTATGGGGCGGGCAGAGGTGGGCATGTGCCGCAGATCATGGAAAACGCGCAGAGCCTCTGTGACGATGTTGCCAACAGGCTGGGCTTCCGCATTGCCGAGGTGGCGCTTGACGGCGGCCATGAAGTCGCGCGCGACGAAATTCTGGTTCTTGCGGGCGTTACCGACCGATCGTCATTGCTGTTCCTCGACGCCGCTCGGACTCGGGCGCGCTTGCTTTCCAATCCATGGATCGCGGAAGCAACGGTGCTCAAGCTCTACCCTGATCGTTTGCGTATCGAGATTAGGGAACGCAAACCGTTTGCGCTCTGGCAGAAGGACGGCCGCATCGCTTTGATTGCCGTCGACGGGGTCGTGTTGGAAAACAACGTCCGGGCGCGCTTTGCGGATTTGCCGCGGGTGGTCGGCAAAGGCGCGGAGCAGAGCGCTCAGGATTTTCTCGCGCTCATAGGGCGGTATCCGGCAATCGCGCGTGTGACCGAAGCCTCGATCTTTGTTGCGGAGCGCCGCTGGAACTTGCGCCTCAAGGACGGCGTGGAAATTCTTTTGCCTGAAAACGAAGCTGAGCAGGCGCTGCAAATTCTTGTCAATCTTGATCGCAACCAAAAGCTGCTGTCGAGAGACATCATCGCGATCGATCTGCGACTGCCCGATCGGATCACCGTCCGTCAGTCTGACGTCGCGTCGTTCGCGCGCGAGCGGGCTCTCAAGGAGGCCGAGAAGGCGAAGAAGTCCAAGTCGGGAAGGGGAGGCGAAGCATGACCGTGCTGCGCTTCGGCGTCACCCCGAAGATGAAACCGGTTTCGCCCAAACGCGCCGCTCTCGTCGCAGGTCTCGATATCGGCACGAGCAAGGTCGTTTGCCTCATCGCACGGCTCGAGCCGCAAGCGCCACAAGACGTCCTCCGTCGTCGCAGTCATGGTGTGCGTCTCCTGGCATTCGCTCATACCGCGGCACATGGAATGAAGGCAGGATCGGTCGTCGACCTGGTCGAAGCAGAGCAGATGGTTCGCCAGGCCATCGATCATGCTGAAAGCGCTGCCGGCGTGCAGCTCGAGTCCGTCGTGGTGTCGATGTCCGGCGGCCGCCTCGGTAGCGAGCGTTTCATTGCGACGATCGATCTCGCCGGTCGCGCCGTGACCGAAGCGGATATCGGCCGCGTGCTCGCCGCTGCCAGTCGTCACTCAGTTCGCGACGGACGCGCCGTTCTGCATTCCTTGCCTGTTGGCTATTCAGTTGATGACGCGGCTGGTATCCGCGAACCCCGCGGCATGCTCGGCCACCGTCTCGGCGTCGATATGCATATGGTTACCGCTGACGTAGCAACGGTGCGCAATCTGATGCTGACGGTCGAGGGCAGCCATCTTTCTGTGGAAGCCATGGTGTCGTCCCCGTATGTAGCCGGCCTCGCTGCCCTTGCCGATGACGAAGCCGATCTGGGGGCGGCTACCGTCGATATGGGCGCCGGAACCACGTCTTTGGCGGTTTTTTCGGCTGGCAAGTTCGTTCACGCGGACGGCTTCGCCCTCGGCGGCCTGCACGTGACCATGGATCTCGCCCGCGGTCTCAACACCGGTGTTGCCGACGCTGAGCGAATCAAAGCGATTTATGGCAGTGTTTTAGCTGGAGGATCAGACGAACGGGACATGATCACAGTACCGCCGGTCGAGGGTGACGAACGTGAGCCACCGCAATTCGTCTCGCGGGCTTCGCTCGTGCGCATCATCCGACCGCGGGTCGAGGAGATTCTGGAAATGGTGCGCGACCGTTTGGCCGCCTCGCCGTTCGCTGCAGAACCGCGCGGACGCGTCGTGTTGACCGGTGGAGCGAGCCAACTCACCGGACTCGCCGACCTCGCCGCGCGCATCTTGCGGCGTCCCGTAAGAATTGGTCGTCCGCTTGGCCTCGCCGGTTTGCCTGATGCGGCAAAAGGGCCGGCTTTTGCGGTGGCTGCAGGTCTGCTTGTGTACCCACAAGCGGCTTATCTCGAACACTTCGAACCGCGGCGAACGCGGCAATTGATAGCAGGAACGGGCGGTTACATGGCACGGGTCGGACGATGGCTGCGCGAAAGCTTCTGACCCTAAACCAACGAGACATCGAATCGGCCGGTGGCGGACTGGTCCAGTTCGGCGGCGTGCAAGTGCGTTCGCATTCAGGGCGCAACGCAGAGCCTGCTGCCCGTGCAATCATGAGGCAAACATGACCATCAATCTGACGATCCCGGACATCCGGGAAATGAAGCCGCGGATCACTGTTTTCGGCGTCGGCGGCGCCGGCGGCAATGCCGTGAACAACATGATCACGGCCGGCCTGCAGGGCGTCGACTTCGTTGTCGCCAACACGGACGCGCAAGCGCTCACGATGTCGAAAGCAGAGCGCATCATTCAGATGGGCACGCAGGTGACCGAGGGTCTCGGCGCCGGTTCGCAACCTGAGGTTGGCCGCGCCGCCGCCGAAGAAGTGATCGACGAAATCCGCGATCATCTCACCGGCGCGCATATGGTGTTTGTCACTGCGGGCATGGGTGGCGGCACCGGCACCGGCGCTGCTCCGATCATCGCGAAGATCGCCCGCGAGCTCGGCATCCTCACAGTCGGTGTTGTCACCAAACCATTCCACTTCGAAGGTCAGCGCCGTATGCGCTTTGCCGAGGCAGGCATCATCGAACTGCACAAGGTTGTGGACACGCTTCTTATCATTCCCAACCAGAATCTGTTCCGGGTTGCTAATGAAAAGACGACCTTTGCCGATGCCTTTGCCATGGCCGACCAGGTTCTCTATTCGGGCGTAGCCTGCATCACGGACCTGATGGTCAAGGAAGGGCTTATCAATCTCGACTTTGCCGACGTGCGCGCTGTGATGCGCGAAATGGGCAAGGCGATGATGGGCACGGGCGAAGCGTCTGGCGAGAAACGCGCGCTTACCGCGGCCGAAGCCGCGATCTCCAATCCGCTAATTGACGATGCTTCGATGAAGGGCGCCAAGGGCCTGCTCGTCTCGATCACTGGTGGCAAGGACCTCACGCTTTACGAGGTCGACGAAGCAGCGACGCGGATTCGCGAAGAGGTCGACCAGGACGCCAACATCATTGTCGGTGCGACCTTCGACGAAAGCCTCGAGGGAATCATCCGGGTATCCGTTGTGGCAACCGGCATCGACAGCGCGAACGCGGTGCGTCACGCTCCGGCGGAAAGCGCACTCAAGGAGCTTGCCGGCAAGATCCGCACCGACAACCGCCGGCTCGCGGATCGCATCGAGCGTGCTCCCGCGCCGGTGACGCACGCGCCACCGTCGCTTGAATCCGCTGCGCACGCAGCCGTGGCCGCGGCGATCCTGCCGCAGTCGATCGAGGACGTTTCGATCCGGCCCATGCCGGTCAAGCCGTCACTGTTCGAGCCGACCCAAAACGAGGCGCCCACCGCCGAACCTCAAATGCCAGCCGCCTACATTCCGCCGGCGCCGGAGCGCTATGCGCGCACGCCTCGCATGCCGCGTGTGGACGAACTTCCGCTGCCGGCGCAGAACGAAATCCGGGCTCAACGTGGTGAACTCACCGACGATCCTCCGGAGAAGCGCCGGATGACGTTGATGCAAAGGCTCGCTTCGGTCGGTCTTGGTCGCAAGACGGAAGCGGATGCGCCGCAGACGGTGGCCATGCCTCGGGCGCCCAGGCCCATGCCGCAATTCGAGCGTCCGCCACAGCGTCCGATCTCGCGCCAGCCGGAAGGTCGACCGGCTGAGCCGGTATCTGAATATGCCCGCCGGGCGGCCCCACAGGGCCTCGATACCCACGGCCGCTCAGCGCCTGTGCATAATTCACAGGACGAGGATCAACTCGATATCCCGGCCTTCCTACGCCGTCAGGCCAACTGAAGGCTCACCAAATATCGGCGACCCCGCTCTCAGGACGATAGCGGGGTTATCCATCAAAGCCCGTTTGTCAGTCAAGCTATTGAAAAGAATAACATTTCTACGGCTCTATTCGCCGCAGTCGGGTTGCCGATAGACTGAGCCTGCATCTGTGCGCACTCCACAACCAGTCGGATTGTGGAACGGTGTCCGGCCAGCCGTTAAATGCGGCAAAAAAGAGTAACAGTCGGTAAGAAAGCGTGAGTTGGAGAAGGGCCGGCTATTGCCTAAGTTTCAGTAGTCAAAAGGACTTTCGGTCCTTAGGGGATTGCCGCTGAAGCTGTCTGGCGGTTGGGACTAAAGGCAGAAATGTGACCCCTCGAGGTCACGGGGATGGGGCCGCTCGGTATCCTGAAATGGG
Source organism: Pseudolabrys sp. (assembly GCA_035638295.1). Lineage (GTDB taxonomy): Bacteria > Pseudomonadota > Alphaproteobacteria > Rhizobiales > Xanthobacteraceae > Pseudolabrys. The sequence continues at coordinate 2,542 of DASRAF010000177.1, read as the reverse complement.
CCGGCGGGAAATTTGTCGATGAAGGGCGCTAAGCAAACAACGCTCCGCCATCAAGTTGCCGTTTCCGGCATTGGTGTTCATTCCGGCAGTCCTGTCACGCTTACGCTGCATCCCGCTGACGATGACAGCGGCATTGTCTTCCAGCGCATCTCGTCTGACGGCTCCGTTGAGCGCGAAATCCGCGCCGACGTGCGGGCGGTGACCGCTACCGAATTCGCCACGGTCCTTGGTGACGCCAAGGGTCCACTCTGTTCCACAGCCGAGCACCTTCTTGCGGCGCTTCGTGGCCTGTACGTCGACAACGTGGTCGTGGAGATCGACGGTCCGGAAGTCCCAATCATGGACGGCAGCGCCGCGGCCTTCGTCGAGGCGATCGATCAGGCCGGGCTTACAGCGCGCGCCTTGCCGCGCCGCTACATCGAGGTGGTCAAGCCGATAACGGTGGCCAAGGATTGCGCCTACGGCGAACTGCGGCCCAATCTGGATGGCTTCCGGGTCGAGGCGGAGATCGAGTTCGATCATCCGTTGATCGGCCGGCAGGCCCTCTCGCTCGATGTGGAGCCCGATACTTTCCGTCGTGAGATCGCGCGAGCCCGCACTTTCGGCTTCATGCGCGACGTCACCAAATTGTGGACCGCCGGCTACGCGCTCGGCGCGTCATTCGAGAACACACTCGTTGTGAGCGAGGACCGCGTGCTCAATCCCCAAGGCCTGCGGTTTGCCGATGAATTCGTTCGCCATAAGGTACTCGACGCCATTGGGGATTTGGCGCTCGCTGGCCAGCCACTGCTTGCTACCTACAAGACTATTCGCGGTGGCCATAAGCTCAATCATGCCGTTCTTTCTGCGCTGATGGCCGATCCCAAGGCTTGGCGGGTCGTTGAGGCGGCGCCCGCGGAACCGGTACGTCGCGCGCGGGGCCATGCCGACGTCGTTACCGGATTGGTGGCTCCGGCTTATGGGCCGGAAGTATCCTGAAAACCTGAGGATTTAGGCTTTACCTTCGCCTTAATCCGGGCCGAATGTCGGCTAAGTCGCATGGCTAAACTGGTTGTTTTCGGATAAACCGACGCGGATCGTCGCGCAGCGCAAAGGTCATTTGCGAAGCCGCCTTTTCGGGGAAGCAACTTCGCGTGGATGCGTTCGTGTTCAAGACTTTCGTGGCCAGAATAATTCCCAAAGGCACGGCCCAACCGTCGGAGCGTGGCCGAGGGATGCCGATTGCCCGTGTTTGCGCGATCGCTCTTTTGGCGGGCAGCCTTGGCGCCTGCAGCAGCTTCGATATGTTCTCCAAGAAGGATGACTCGGCCCCCGATGAGCCCGCCGACCGGCTCTACAACGAGGGTCTCTATCTTCTCAATGCGAAACAGGATCCCAAGCAAGCGGTCAAGAAATTCGAGGAGGTCGATCGTCAACATCCCTACTCGGAATGGGCTCGCAAATCGCTCATCATGAGTTCATACGCCTACTATCAGGCGCGCGAGTACGACGACTGCGTCAATTCGGCAAAGCGCTATATCACGCTGCATCCCGGCGGCGCCGACGCCGCTTATGCGCAATTCCTGATCGGCTCGTCGTACTTTGACGAAATTCCGGACATCACGCGTGACCAGGCGCGCACAGAAAAGGCCATCGCTGCGCTCGACGAAGTCATTCGCAAATATCCCGGCAGCGAGTATTCAATCAGCGCCAAAAAGAAAATCGAGGTTGCGCGCGACCAGCTTGCCGGCAAGGAAATGGAAATCGGCCGCTACTATCTAAACAAGAAGGACTACACGGGGGCGATTAACCGATTCAAGATTGTCGTCACCAAGTATCAGACAACGCGCCACGTTGAAGAGGCGCTGATGCGTCTAACGGAATCCTATATGGCGCTTGGCATTGTCGATGAGGCGCAAACCGCCGCCGCTGTCCTTGGGCATAATTTCCCTGACAGCTCTTGGTACAAACATGCTTACGCGCTGGTGAAGACTGGAGGCGGCGAGCCCACCGAGAACACGGGATCCTGGATCAGCAAGGCATTCAAGAAGGTCGGGCTGGGCTAGCCGTCCGCCTACGAAACTTACCCACACGATCGCGGTCGGGCTTGTCCCGACCGTCTGCGTCTTTGATTATGCAGTATCTGTAAGGCGTGGATGCCCGGCGCGAGGCCGGACACGACGACTGCCAGGACAGTAAAGGCACCATGCTCTCCCGACTCTCGATCCGCGACATCGTGTTGATCGACCGCCTCGATATCGATTTCGCCGACCGGCTCGCTGTCCTCACCGGCGAAACGGGCGCCGGCAAATCGATCCTGCTCGATGCTTTTGCTTTGGCCCTGGGTGGCCGCGGGGATCAATCGCTGGTCCGGCAGGGAGTCGAGCAAGGCCAGGTTACCGCCGTGTTCGATGTCGCGCGCGACCACCCGGCGCACGCGCTGCTCGCCGCCGACGACATTCCTGCCGAAGATGAGTTGATCCTCCGCCGCGTACAGTTCGCCGACGGTAGAACCCGTGCGTTCGTCAACGACCAGCCGGTGAGTGTGCAGGTGTTGAAGCAG
>DASRAF010000176.1:0-4715 GCA_035638295.1 Pseudolabrys sp. | reverse complement strand
TAGCTAACCTGAATCGGGATGATTTTCGTTTATTCTATCAGAGACATGTTCGTTTGTTCACTCGCCAAAACATTCGGACATCTTTCGGACAGATGGAAAAACCCAAAGAGATATAAAGCACTTACGATGGAACACTATATTAGGAATAAAGTGTTCGTTTCGCCTTTCTCGACCGCTTTCCGACCGCTCCGCCCGCTACAACCGTGGCTTTTTCATCAAGCACAAACGGAAATTGACAACTCTCCCAATCCTGCGATATAGCTCCGGTCATAGAAAAGGTCGTTTAAAAATCCTATCCATGAATACGGCGACGGCATCCGCGAATGTCGGCACCGGCGAGAAAGGGGCCCTTCCGGACTTTGCCAGGGCCTACGGTGCTGGACCCGCAGAGGCTGAAAACGCTGGGCGCATAGTAGTGCCCCACAATAACAATACAGACTGTGAGAAGCGGCATGAACGATTCCGCCTTCGTTTCCGACTTCGACGGTACCATCACGGACTTCGATGTCTACGCGCTCATCGCCGAGCGATATATGCCAACGGATCACCCCGACTATTTCGCCGATTATCTGGCTGGCCACGTCACGCATTTCGAGGCCATGCAGGCTTTCTTTCATTTCGCGCCATCTGAACCCCAAGCGTGGGATCGACTTCTGCGCGACACGAAACCCGACCCTCAGCTCGCCGATTGCGTCCGCCGCCTCGAAGCCAACGGCTGGGATCTCATCATCGTTTCCGGCGGATCTTCTTGGTATATCGAACAGATCCTTGGGACAGCAGGCGTCTCCGCCACTATCCACTCGAATCCCGGCCAGATCGAGGAGGGCCGCGGACTCGTGCTACGACTCCCTAAGGAATCGCCATTCTTCTCACCCAAAGCCGGCATAGACAAAGCCGGAGTCGTGCGCGCTGCCCTCAAGCGTCACAAAAGGGTGGCGTTTGCAGGCGACGGCCCGCCTGACGTTGAACCTGCGCTCCTGGTCGCACCTTCCTTGCGCTTTGCTCGCCGGTTTCTCGCACAGGCGCTGGACGATCGCGGCCAGCCATACCAGCCTTACCGGATCTGGTCAGAAGTAGTAGAGGCACTCCTGTCCAAGGTGGCGGCGATATGAGGAGCCATTTCATAGAAGTTCCCAAGATTGTCCGAATGAAGCCGGGCGCTCTCAGCCGCATGGGACTCTACCTTGCACGCCCGAATCTGCGGCGGATCTTCCTCATGTGGAGCCATGGCCTTGTCCCTGATTTTGTCGACACCTTACGGAAGTCCACCGCGAACGCCGGCGTCGAGTTGCTCGGCCAATGCGAGGTTACTGAGGCAAGCGTTGAAGCAGCTGTACAACTGCTTGGCGTTCTGCCGCGGGGTACAGAGGCGATCGTCGGACTGGGTGGTGGAAAGGCGTTGGACGTCGGCAAGTACCTCGCCTCGCTTTCGGGGCTCAGCTACTTCGCCGTCCCGACCTCGCTTTCAAACGACGGGTTCTGCTCGCCTCAAGCGAGTCTTACACTATGCGGCCGCCGGAAGTCCCTTCCGACTAAGCTGCCCGACGCTGTGATCGTCGACACGGAGGTATGCCTCGGCGCTCCTGTTCCGCTCTGGTGCAGCGGCGTTGGCGACCTGGTGGCCAATCTGACCGCGGTCCGGGATTGGAAGCTGGCCTTTCATGCCCGCGGGACTCCAGTGAATGACCTTGCCGCACTCATGTCGAACGCAAGTGTGTACCAATTCATGGCAAGTCCCACCAGGGACACTGAAGGTATCCGGCTGCTCGGCACTGGCCTGATGCTAAACGGTGTTGCAATGGAAATCGCGGGTTCGTCGCGACCCGCGAGCGGCAGCGAACACTTGATCTCCCACGCCCTCGACCACATCACTACACGGCCAGGGCTCCACGGACTCCAGGTGGGCGTTGCGACCTATATCGTGTCCCGGCTGCAGCATAACCAAAGCGACGTGATCTCACGGCTTTTCCAGCAAACCGGCTTCTGGGAGGTGGTACGCCAGAATCCGTTTTGCAAGCGCGAATGGCTCGAAGCTGTCTATCAGGCGCCGTCCATCAAGGACGACTTTTACACGATCCTGTCCGAGCACGACCAGACTACGGAAGTAAACACACTCATCGAGGAAGACTCGAACCTGCGCGGCTGCTTTACAGATTGATTGGCAGTCGAGAAAGGCCGCAACGCTTCCATCCGGTAGATGTTCCAGAAAGGAGTCCCTCACGATGGCCCCAAATCCATCCTCTGTGATCGCCGTAGCTGTCTTCGACACGAAGCCTTATGATCGGCAGGCGTTGCAGCAGGCTTCAGCCGACCATGGTATTGAGTGGCACTTTCTCGAGTTCCGTCTGACGCAAGACACTGCTTCCGCGGCAAAGAATGCGAGAGCAGTTTGCGTATTCGTCAACGACCAGTTGGACCGACCTTGTCTGGAAGTGCTGGCGAGCCTGGGCGTTGAGCTGGTGTCCCTTCGCTCTACGGGATTCAACAATGTGGATGTCGACGTCGCCAGGGAGCTGAACCTGACCGTCACGCGAGTCCCTGTCTATTCGCCGCACGCGGTAGCTGAACATGCTGTTGCGTTGCTGCTCACGTTGAACCGCAAGACCCATCGTGCATTCAATCGGGTCCGGGAGCTGAACTTTTCACTCAACGGGCTGGTGGGTTTCGACCTCTACGCCAAGACCGCAGGTCTCGTCGGCACGGGCAAGATCGGGCGTGTTACAGCGCAGATTCTTCGCGGGTTCGGGATGAGGGTGCTTGCTTATGACCTGTTCCCCGACCATGAATGGGCAAAGCAAGCCGACGTGGACTACGTCGCAACTCTGTCCGAATTGCTACGGACGAGCGACGTAGTCTCACTGCACACTCCGCTTACCCCTGAGACCAGGTACACCATCCGTGCGGAGACAATCGCGTTGATGAAGCGTGGCAGCATACTCATCAATTCGAGCCGAGGTGGATTGGTGGACACCAAGGCCTTGATTGAAGCGTTGAAGTCCGGGCACCTTTCAGGTGTGGGGCTCGACGTGTATGAGGAAGAGGAGGGCATCTTCTTCGAGGATCTCTCAGGTGACGTGCTTCACGACGATGACCTGGCGCGGTTACTCACCTTTCCCAACGTGCTGATTACTTCACATCAGGCATTCCTCACAGTCGAAGCATTGAGTGAAATCGCGCGCACCACCGTCGCTAACATCTCAGCCCTGGCCGGGCAAGGGTCATTTGTCGAAGGTTCTGTGCTGACCTGAACACTGGGCCAGTTGTTGCTATGGATTTCTTCCTGGCAATCCTGCCCGTCGCGGTCCTCATCTATGTGATGACCAAGAAAAGGTCTTGGCCTTCACACATAAGTCTCCCCTTCGCCGCTGTCCTGGTCTACTTTCTTACTCTCGTTCGCTTCCGACTGGACCCCAATCTGGTCAACGCCACCGTTGTGAACGGCGCGCTTTCAGCCTTGACGCCGATATCGATTCTCTGGGGAGCGCTTCTGTTATCACAAACGATGCGGCGTTCGGGAGGCGAGCGCATCATCAGCGAATCGCTCAAGGGGGTGAGCCCCAATCCGGTTGCCCAACTGATGATCGTTGGATGGGCCTTCCCATTCATGATGGAGGGCGCGAGTGGTTTCGGAACACCGGCTGCGATTGCGGCCCCTCTGCTGGTCGGCCTTGGCTTTGACGCGGTGCGTGTGACGATTCTCACGTTGATCATGAATGCGGTGCCAGCGACCTTCGGCGCGGTGGGCACGCCCATGTGGTTTGGCTTGAGCCAGGTGCCGCTGAGCCCGGCCGAGATTTTGTCGGTGAGCTGGAAGACCGCGCTTGTTCACACTGTAGCGGCGCTGGTGGTGCCGATCATCGCCTTGCGTTTCCTGGTGGGATGGGTCGAGATTCGTCAGAATCTGCTCTTCATTTATCTGAGCGTTCTGAGCTGTGCTCTCCCCTCGCTGTTTTTGTCCCGCTTCACTTACGAGTTCCCGTCCCTGATCGGCGGTGCTGTTGGCCTCTGCCTTTCCGCGCTCATGGCAAAGCATCAAGCGGGACTGGCGCGCACCCATGCAGTGAAAGAAGTGGAAGTTGATCCTCCATCCCAACACCGCGACCAGTTGCGGGCTTTCGCACCGTATCTGATTTTGATCGCAGTGCTGATTGTGACGCGGCTGCCCTTCTTGCCCCTTCGCGCATGGCTCACCGCGGAGTCTCCCAGGCTGGCGCTGGACTGGGGATCGCTTGGCACATTCAGCGTGAGCGCAGCTCTCGTTCTCAGACTGGATTCCATCTTCGGCACGTCGAGCGGCTGGAGTTATCAGGCGCTCTTCGTGCCCGCCCTGATCCCATTTGTCGTCGTCGTGCTTCTTTCCATCCCGCTGCTGAGAATCGACCTGCCTACACTGAAAACAGTCCTGGCGGACACGACGAATCGGTTGCGTGGGCCGAGTATCACTCTGATGGGCGCACTGATCATGGTCCAACTGATGACGCTGGGGGAGGACAGGGCGCAGACGACGATCATCGGCCGGACCCTCGCCTCCATAACGGGCGGAAGCTGGCCATTCTTTGCGCCCGTACTGGGCGCGCTGGGCGCATTCTTCGCAGGCTCGGCCACCGTCTCGAACCTGACCTTCGCTGGCATCCAGGATTCGATTGCCCGCACCCTCGGCTTCGACCGAACGTCGATTCTGGCCCTGCAGTCCGTGGGCGCCGCCATGGGCAATA
>DASRAF010000175.1:0-5698 GCA_035638295.1 Pseudolabrys sp. | reverse complement strand
TGCGACAGTCCGCGCATGACGAGATCCCAGGCGTCCATGCTGTCGGGAGCCTTGCGCTGGGCGCGGAAATTTTCTGCAGCGTAAAGCTGCGGTTCAATGGCGCCGACGATAGCCTCCGTAATCTCGTCCTGAACCGCGAATACATCGGCAATGTTGCGGTCGTAGCGTTCTGCCCAGATATGGCTGCCGGTTGCGACATCGATGAGCTGAGCGGTGATGCGTACGCGGTCACCGTCCTTTCGCACGCTTCCTTCGACGACATAGCCGACCCCGAGTTCTTCGCCGATCTGTTTCAAATGGACGGCCTTGCCCTTGTAAGTGAACGATGAGTTGCGCGCGATTACGAAGAACCAGCGCAGTTTCGACAGCGCGGTTATGATGTCTTCGCTGATGCCGTCGGAGAAATATTCCTGTTCCGGCTCGCCGCTCATGTTGACGAAGGGCAGCACCGCAATGGCCGGCCGGTCGGGCAACGGCAGCGCGGTGCGCAAGGAATCGCCAGCGTCGCTTTGTGGTGATGCTGATGGCGGTTCGGCGCCTGAGGCTTGCAATCGCACGTCACCGACGAAGCGAAGGCCTTTGCGCGCGATCGTTCGGATCAGTTTTTGCTGTTGACCGTTGTCGCCGATCGCTCGACGGGCGGCATTAATGCGGCTGGTGAGTGTCGAATCAGAGACCACTCTGCCTCCCCAGACCGCGTCGATGAGGTCGTTCTTGGTGACGACCCGGTCGCGGTTTTGCACTAGATAAATGAGTAGGTCGAACACTTGCGGCTCGACAGCAACAGGATCACCGCCACAGCGCAGTTCGCGCCTGTCGTCGTCAAGAGTATGATCGTCAAAGAGAAATTGCACGCCGCTGCCCCCGCGATAGCAACCTCGGCCTCAGGAAATAATCAAGGTGGTCTAAAGGACAAATCAAGCTCTGGACAAAGTCTTTCGCGCGAGAGGGGGGTACTCACAACCCAATCGTGTTGGAAATTGGACAGGAGCTATCAATGCCTGCTGCAACCCTGACTGCTGAGAAGCCGGCCAAACAGGCCGCGCAAACCGTATCTCCCGATCTTGTAGCGATAAAGGCCCGCCAACACGCCGCCTGGTCGTCGGGCGACTATGCCGTGGTTGGCACGACCCTGCAGATTGTCGGCGAGGAACTTTGCGAGGCTCTCGATCTACGGGCCGGCAAGAAAGTCCTCGACGTAGCCGCCGGCAACGGGATGGTCAGCCTCGCCGCCGCGCGGCGCTGGTGCGACGTCACCTCGACCGACTATGTGGGTAGCCTGCTCGAGCGCGGCCGCGCCCGCGCTATGGCGGAAGGCTTGCCGATCGAATTCAAAGTGGCCGATGCCGAAGCCTTGCCGTTTGCGGATGGGTCTTTTGATACGGTCGTTTCGACGTTCGGCGTGATGTTCACGCCCAACCAGGAACAGGCCGCAGCCGAGCTGTTGCGCGTCTGCAAATCCGGCGGCCAGATCGGACTCACGAACTGGACCCCCGACGGCTTCATCGGACAGCTCTTTAAGACACTTGGCAAATACCTGCCGCCGCCACCGGCCGCGAAATCTCCCCTGCTTTGGGGCACGCGCGCGCGTCTCACCGAACTGTTCGGATCTGGTGCAACCTGGATCAAGACCGAGCCGCGTGAATTCAAGTTTCGCTATCGCTCTGCGGAACACTTCGTCGACGTGTTCAGGACCTACTACGGCCCGACGCTCAAGGCATTCTCCGCGCTGGATTTGCCTCAGCAGATTCGGCTGGAGAAGGATCTGTACGATCTCATTGGGCGCATGAACACGGCGGACGACAAAACGATGGTCGTGCCAAGTGAGTATCTTGAGATCGTCATCGTAAAACGGTGACGTTTCTCAGCCGCAGGCTGAGGACTGTGCAGGTTGTATTTCGGAGCCTTGTCTTCAAGAAGGAAAACCTGATGCATGTCGCCACCTTCGGGGGTGCTCGCACCCCCGCCACTGCCATTGCCGAAAGCAAGCGAGTCGAATCGTGCGTCGCTCTTTGCCCGATTCATGAATGGGCTGAAGGAGTCGCCGCTTCAGGAAGCCCGCCGCGTGATTGAAAGACATAGCCACCTAATGGCGCCGGACAACTTAAGGGATGGCGGCGCTGCAAGCGAAGGACGGATCGATGAAACGCTATCTGATCGAACGTGATATTCCGGGCGTTGGCAATCTGAGTGCCGAACAACTCAAGGGCGTTGCCGCGAAATCCAACAGCGTGCTCGCCAAGCTCGCTCCAAATATACAGTGGCTTGAGTCGTATGTGGCCGCGGACAAGACGTTCTGCATCTACCTTGCTGAAAGTGAGGCACTCGTCTTCGAGCATGCCAAGCTGGGTGGATTTCCGGTGACGAAAGTCACCGAGGTGCCGACTGTGATCAGCCCAATAACCGCGTATTGAGGCCGTTTGGTCGGAGGCAGCGTTGAAGGAATCGCTTTGGGAAAATCCTTGGTTCTTTGCAGCGCCCAAGCAGAGCGGCGATCCACCAGTCAATTGTCCAATTACAGGCTTTCCCTGCGAGGGCGACCTTTCCTACCTGTGCGAGGATTACGGTTGCGCTCGCAAGGCGGGCCTGTCACCGCGATCCGAGGAAAATTTCGGCTGAGACAACGGTTGCGGACTGCGAAGATCCGCTCCGGACGAGTGGCCGCGCGCACACATTCGAACTTCAGGCGAGGGGCCTTTCAGCCTGAGCGGCGTCCGGTCGAGCGAGGATAGCGGGGAGTTGTAAATGCCTTTAACTGGGTCAGACCCTGTGCAATTTCGCGCTGTTCGGCATCCTGCGCCATGCGCTCAAAATCGGAAGCGGCCTTGAGCATCTGATCGCGCGCCGTTTGAACGCGCAAACGCTCGGCCATCGTCCGGCACTCTCGAGCCCGGGTGCGACATCTTCGGCTCTCAGGAATGATTGATGGAGACATAGTGTGCTTTGCGGCTAAGCCGCCGATAAGCCCAATGTTGTAAAATCCTTCTTCGAAAATCATGAAAATAGTCGATGGTCGAAGCGGCGGAAAAAAGGCAACCCACACAGACGGACTAACTGATCACCTTCCCGGATTACCGCGATCCCACGTCTCGCTTTTGTCGGCCAACTCCGAAAACGTCTCAGCCATATCGAGGAGGCGGGGCTTTGTCGACGAGATCCGAGGTCGACTGGGCAAGTCTGACCCTTTCCGAAGCATATCGACGGTAATCAATGTCAGAAAATGGCGACGCACACATCTCCCGGACGCAGCGGTAAATCCGCATCTCGGTATTTGGTTCCCGTACAAATTTTTCTCACAAAGTTGTTGAAGAACGAAGTTCCAGCTCAGGACGTTGCTGCCTCAGGTGGACTGAGGAGGTGGCGTTGCTGGAATCTCAGAAATATCGGCAGTACGCGGCGGATTGTATTCGCCTCTCAAAAACGATGACTGCTGCAGACAAGCAGACATTGCTGGAAATTGCTTCTGCGTGGGAAAACCGCGCGCAGGAAGCCGAGCGCCAGGAAAAGCGCAAAGCCTAATCGAGTCAATCGATCACGCGCTCTTCTTCAATTCGACTTCCACCGGTTTCGCCGAGTGCGCCGCGTTTTGACCGGTCAAGTTGTCTTTCTGCAATCGGTCGAGAAGCTGGAGCAGGGCTTGTTCCAGCCGTTCGGTGTGGACGGACACGTTCGAGCGGATGGGCTCGGGGCCGCCACCCACTCCGGCTTGCGGTTCACGTGGCATCTGAACGTCGGTGTCGGGCTCGTTCAAAATCATCGTTGAATCCCATCTCGACGTTTGGGCACGGCTTGCCTCGCGCCGCCGTCGCCATTCCGTGAAGAGAAGCATTGGCCCGGCAATGGCGAGCGTCACAAACATGAGCAGCAGGAGCGCAAAGGTATGATCGTCGTCGACGATCGAGGGTCTCGCAGCTGGTCGCGGAGCGGGCGCAGTACGTTGTGGCTCTTCGGCGCGCGCGACGGCTTGCGGCAGGGCATCGCCCGCGCTGGATACCACACTGCGTGGCGGGGTCGCCGAGTCTTCTGCGCCGGACGATGGCAAATCAGGTGAATCGGTTGACCGCTCGATCGAGAAGGTCGGCTCCGATTTGGGCGGAACGGAGGAGGACTGATTCATCAACCTATAAGCGTCGAGCCAGTAGGCGGGTGGCGCCGACGTTACATTGGCCTCCGAAGCAACCTCGGTAGTTACGCTTCCGGTTCCCGTAGTTACTGGACGTTGCGCCTGCGCGGATTCCTCTGACTGCTTTACCGTCGCAGACACCGTATGTTTCTGCGATGCCGGCGCGCTCTTTTGCACGCGAAGACCTGTCGGGCCCAGACGCCAGCATTGCCGACCACTGGCGTGATCGACTCGATAGTACCAATGCTGTCCCGGCGGAGCCGACGAACCTGGCTTGCTAAGACAATCCTCTGCAGCGCGCACCTCGTGTGTCGATTGCGCGAACACGCCCGCAAGCAAAGCAAACGTTACAAAGGTCAAAACCGAAGTCGATTTGTATTCTGGCATGCCTGCCCTCCTCGACGTTACATCAAGCACGCGATCAGAAACTAATTGGTGGCGCGGATTGGAGACTGCGATTGGGGCCGCAATACGTTGCAAATTCGGCAAGTACCCGCTTCCACAATGGTAGTGAGGTGTGTGCGTGCGTCGGCGCAGATGCAAGGTTACGAGGGTTTTTTGTCGCGCATCTGCCAGAGGTATCGCGCGCACACGATTTGCGGCGATTAGATGGTCATGAAAATCGTGTGCTGAGTCGCTAAAGTTTTCGGCAGGACCGGTCTCCCGAGTCCTGCCGACCAATCCAGCGAAATCGTCGTCTTACTTCGCAGCGACGACTTTCTGCCGCTGCTCGCCAAGTTTGTCGATCCCAAGCGTGACGACGTCTCCGGCCTTGAGAAATACCGGAGAAGGTTTCATTCCGAGGCCGACGCCCGGCGGTGTGCCGGTGATGATGATGTCGCCCGGCTCCATCACGAAGAACTGCGAGCAATACCAGACAAGATGTTCGCAATCGAAGATCATCGTCTTTGTATTGCCGCGCTGGCGCTTCTCACCATTGACGTCAAGCCACATATTGAGGTTCTGCGGATCCTTGACTTCGTCCTTGGTGACGAACCACGGACCGATCGGTCCGAAGGTTTCGCAGCTCTTGCCCTTGTTCCACTGGCCGCCGCTGCGTTCGATCTGGAAAACGCGCTCGGACACATCGTTGCCAAGGAAATAGCCGGCAATGGCGTCCTTCGCCTTGTCGCGTGCGAGATAACGTGCACGTTTGCCGATGACGATTCCGAGCTCGACCTCCCAGTCGAGCTTGCCCGACTCGCGCGGGATGATGGTGTCATCGTTCGGCCCGCAGATGCAGGTCGGCGCTTTGTTGAAAATGATCGGCTCTTTCGGAATGGCCATGCCGGCTTCCGCCGCGTGGTCTGAATAATTAAGTCCGATGGCAATGAAGTTGCGCACCTGGCCGATGCAGGGGCCGAGCCGCGGCTTGCCTGAGACGGGCTTCATCCGCTTGAGGTTCGCTTTTTTTATTTTGGCGAGGCCGCCTGAGGCCAGCATCGCACCGTCGATATCTTTCACGATGCGCGACAGATCGCGGATCTTTCGGTCGTCACCGATGATGCCTGGTTTCTCACGGCCGGGCGCGCCATAGCGGACGAGTTTCATAGTCGGGTCACTCCCTCGAGCGTT
>DASRAF010000174.1:0-3696 GCA_035638295.1 Pseudolabrys sp. | reverse complement strand
CATTTTTCATGCTGTCCATGGCAAATGCGATATGCCCGCCGTAAAAGTGACCGCCACACAACACGCCTTGGCCTACCGCATCGATGATGGGATTGTCGTTGGCGCTGTTGAGCTCATTTTCAATGGACTCGCGCAACCAGGTCAGCGCGTCGGCTAGAACACCGATCACGTGGGGCGCGCAACGGATCGAATAGCGATCCTGTAGGCGCTTGTCGTTGGGATCCAGCTGATCCGAGAACAAGTCTTGACGCAACCAACCGGCCACTCGCTGCATGCCTGGATGTGGCTTCACGGCGAACAACGCGGCATCGAAATGGTGCGCATTGCCGTCAAGCGCAAACGACGCCAACGCGGTGATCCGGGTGACCAGTCGGGTGAGATAATCGGCGCGCACATAAGCAAGGCAGGCCAAAGCGGTCATGACCGCAGTCCCATTCATGATCGCCAACCCCTCTTTGGGTCTCAGACGCAGCGGTGTGATGCCGGCCTCGGCCAGTGCCCGAGCGGCGCTGACATGGACGCCGCTGCGCCAAACGTCGCCCTCGCCGCACAAAACCGCCGCGAGGTACGATAATGGAGTCAGGTCGCCACTGGCACCCACCGAGCCCTCCGACGGAATCAACGGCAATAAATCGCGCTGGAGTAGCTTCACGATTTGTTGCAGGAGTTCCAGGCTCACGCCGGAAAACCCTTTGCACAACGACGTGAGGCGGGTCGCCATTACGGCGCGCGTCTGCACCGGACTCAGATACTCGCCCAGCCCGCAGCCGTGATAAACATAGAGCTGGCGCGGCAACTCGGCGACTAGCTCAGGAGGGACAGTCACCGTGCACGAATCGCCGTAACCCGTAGTAACGCCATAGATCGTGCCCTCTTGGCGGAGCAGACGCTCCAGGAAGTCTGCCCCTCGCTTGATGCCAACCTGAAATGCAGCAGCCTCGGACAACGCGACCCTTGCCGAACCTTCCGCAATGTCGACGATGTCTTCGATTTTCAGCCATCCATGGTCGAATGCAATCGTTCGAGGTAAGGTTGATGTCTTTAACTCAGCGGCATGCATTTGTTGTGTCCACTGTGGATAAATGCCAAAAATCGTAAAAGTTGAACCATTGTAATGGCGCACGCAGGCAGAAATACTCGAGCCGACGAGCGTAATCCGCCACCAGTTCGGCGAGCGCGTGATCGCGACCCTGACGCGGCAAAAGAATCGACTCACGGAACAGTTCCAAGTGAATCTCTGTGGCCCGCCCGGCGCGCAGAGAAAACAGCAGATAAACCGGACAGCCCAACAGGTTCGCCAAAACATAGGGTCCGACGGGAAAGGGCGCCATGTCTCCCAGGAAGCTGGCCGAGGCAATCCGAGGGTTTGACGATACCGGAATGCGATCGCCGGCAATAGCCACGAATTCACCACGCCCAATTTTCTCGGAGAGCAGTACAACTGTCGCGGCGGACACCTCGGTCACTTGTATGAGATTGAGCTGGCTCTCGGTATCGAGCCGAGCCAACAAACGATTGAATGTTTCTGCATGCTTGGTATGAACCAACACCGTCAATGTGAAACCGGCCCGCTTGGACAGTACTCGACACAAATCCAAATTCCCGAGATGGGAGCAAATCAGCAGGCCGCCGCGCTTCTCAGCCATTTGATGCACCATTTGTTCCTGACCGTGAAACTCGAGTCGTTCAGCTTTGAACAAGCCGCTCCACAGTAACATTCGATCAAGCAAGTTCTCAGCGAATGCCGCAAAGTGACGCAACACAGCGATCCTGCCAGGTCGGATCCGAGAAGCACCCTGAAACGCAGCAATCCGCCGTAGGTAATCGCTTGACGACGCTCGCGCCTCGGGTTTAGTCACCAGGTACCATAGCAAGACCGGGTACAACGCAATCCGGAATGGCCAGCGTCCTAAAATACGAAAGATCGAAAACATCAGGCTTATGCCTGAGATGAAGCTAAATTCATTGATTTGCGCCCAATGCTGCCGTCGAGTCCCCGAGATGGGCTGCGTCATCGAGTCCTCCGCTTGCGCGCAATCAACATGGGCAGCCGCAACAACATGCCGAAGAATAGGGTCGTGTGCATTCGCGAAATCAGGAAGTTATCCAACAAGAAACGGAAATGTGAGACCCCATCAGTCGGATAGCTGACCGGTGTAGGAACGCTGATAATCTCCAATCCATCCCAATACAAACGGACTAACACTTCCGTATCAAAATTCATCCGCTCGCCGAGTTTTTTTTGTTGCTCCAGCGCCATTACGGCTCGAATCGGGTAGACCCGAAAGCCGCACATCGAATCCGTGATCTGCAGCGACAACGTATTAATCCAAACCCAAACGTGGGTTAGATAACGGGCACAAAACCGGTGCCAGGGCATGGTCGCATCGTATTCCGCGCAACCGACGATGAGCGCCCGAGGATAGGCAGCGGCAAGCTGCAGAAAGCGCGGGATATCGGACACACGGTGTTGGCCATCGGCATCGATCTGAACAACGTGGGTGTAGCCCGATTGAGCGGCGTATCGGACACCGTTGAGCACGGCGCTTCCCTTGCCCTGATTAATCGGTTGTCGAATCAAGGTGATTTGGTCTGGCGTGCCACTGGCTAGCGCATCAAGAACACGCGCGCATTCAGGGGAGCTTCCGTCATCCACGAGTATGCAAGGCAAGTCCTGTTCAAGGATCGCACGAACTACGGCATCAACTGCATGTTCGTGGTTGTAGACGGGAATCACTACGCAAGGTTTAAACATGCGACGCTCCAAACAGCAGCCGTCCGCTGGTATGCGTGCCGACTCGCGAGGTGATCTTAAAAGACAGCGATGATTCGCTAGGCTTGTGGATAAGCTCCAAGGTAAACGGCTTTTCTGGAGGTATGATACGTTGAAACTTGAGCGCCCGGATTCCACGAAAGACTGACGGCAAATCAAAGCATTGCCGCCCGTAGGCAATCACCCAGTCGATCTGGACGACCCCGGCTAAAATCGGCAGATCGCGAAAATGACCGCTAAAGTAAACCAGGTCGCGTGGTGCGGTGAACTCGAAGACGGCGCGCTGGGCGTCCCTTTCGATCAGGCGCTCCAGAGGCATCGTCGGACGCGGAGTCTTCCTCTCGAGGGCTGCGATCAGATCAGCACGCGTAACCTTGCCCTGGGCATTAATCGGCAATGCATCGAGATAACGCCAAATCCTGGGTATCCCAACGGGCTCAATGAACTGACGGAGCGTATCTCGCAACATTCGATTGAAGGCGAGCTTACCGATCTCTGCCAGTTTGCTGTGTCCTTCGAGCGAAGGCACGACCAAGGCAGCAATCCGCGGCCGGTGTCCTTCAAGCACAACCACACGGGCATCGGCCACGATGGGGGACGTCCTCAGCTGACATTCGATCGCGCTCAGGGATATCCGTTTTTCCTCGATTTTTACGATCCGATCGACGCGTCCGGTGATCAGGAAACGATGGTCTGCGACGAGAGTCGCTCGATCCGCCGTGGGAAACCAATCTTTAGAAGGCAAATGCGGTGAGCGGACCTCCAGTACACCTTCCTCCGGATCGACTCTACATGTAACGCCAGGGAGGGGCGTCCATGCTTCATCCATTTTTGAGCGTTGCTGACGCCAGCCAATTCCACCCGTCTCTGAGCTCCCGTAAACTTCAATCGGCACCGTACCGAGTAATCGGGCGGCTTCACAC
>DASRAF010000173.1:0-2969 GCA_035638295.1 Pseudolabrys sp. | reverse complement strand
GATTATTCTCGATCACATCGGCGGGCCCTTGGGTGTTGGCCCGTATAGGGGAAAACGCGACGAGGTCTTCCAAGTCTGGAGCAAGGGGATCGCGGATCTATCGAGTTGTGCCAACGTGACCGTGAAACTTGGCGGGTTTGGATCGACTCGTTCCGGCTATGATTGGCACGAGCGGGCGGTCCAGCCGGCGTCAGCTGAGTTGGCGGACACGATGGCGCCTTATTTCGACTTTTGTGTCGAGAAATTCGGCGCCCATCGCTGCATGTTCGAAAGCAACTTCCCCGTCGATAAAGCGTCTTATTCCTATGTCGCGATTTGGAATGCTTTCAAGCGGATTACTCAAAGGTATTCCGCCGCCGAATGCCAGGCCCTGTTTCATGACACGGCGGCACGCGTTTATAGAATCGCAAACACCGGAGGTTAGCTCCCGCGAAACGACGCCTATGCCGCCAGACGCCGCGCACTGAGCTGGCGCGCGATGAACGCCTTGATTCTTTCGTAGGCGCGGTCGGTTTGTGGCCCCGGGTTGGCGACCCATCGATGCTCGCAGCCTTGAAAGATCTCCAATTCGCACTCTCCGCCGGCGCCTCGGTAAGTAGCGGCAAACTTCTCTTGCACGGCCGGCAGGACGTTATCGTCCAGCTCACCTTGCAAGATGTAAAGCGGCGGCAACGTCACCGGCTCGCGACGTTCGAGGATGAGCTGCGGATTGCCGTCATAGATGGTTTCCCAGGGATTGAAATAAGTCTTGCTGTTCTGGATCATCTCTGCCCACTGCCTCCTCTCCGCCTGCTGGTAGCGGGCGAACGGATCGCTCACCGGCGAGCGCGCCACGACGTAAGGCAGGGTGGCGTCAATATTGGGGGCCTCGGGCAAAGGATGCGCGTTATAGCGAGGATCATGCGGGCGCATGGCGCAGAGTTCAATTTCGTGGCCTCCGCTGGAGCTCCCCAGCGCGCCAACTGTGGCTGGGTCGCCGTTCCATTCTCGTGCCTTTGCCTTTAGCCAGCGAACGCCGTAGTTGGCATCCTGCACCGAGGCGGGATAAGGCGCTTCCGGCGCGCGGCGCAGGTCGATAGCGACAACTAACAGGCCGCTGGCAGCCAAGTTTTCGTCCATCGGCGCATTGGCCGTGCGGTCCTGGTTATTCCACGCGCCGCCGTGAAGATCCAGCAGCACCGGAAATGGCCCATTGCCTTGTGGCTGGTAAATGCGCGCCATCAAAGTACGCGCTGGATTGCGGCGAAACTCGACATCCCAGACTTTGATCTCGTAATGCTTTCCTGGATCGTACGCGGTTGCCATGTGAATTCCTCCTTACGAGTTGGGTTCTCACTATCCTATGCCCTCTCATATCGAGAAACCTCCATCTTTGTCAAAACAAAAGCTTACATCGAACACCGAAACGAGACGGAGGCATGGTCCGACGCGTTACTGGACGCAATGCTGTCGCCGTGTTATAGGCAAGGCATAATCCTCACTCCTCGGCCTAAGGACATAGACAGACAATATTTCTTTTCGCCGGCTGTGGAGACTTGCTCTGCGTTCACCTTCGATTCATCAAGAAGAGCCTCAAGCGCCGACCCACGAAGCTGCTCCTTCGGAAACGCAACGGCCGTTTCGGGGTCCCCTTGGTGCGTTGCTTCGGTTTAGAGCCTTCGAAGCACTGCGCCATCGCGAATACCGATTGATCTGGTACGGGCAAATCTTCGCGTCCATGGGGACGTGGATGGATCAGGTCACCCGCGGATGGCTTATCTACGAGCTGACGGACTCCGCGCTCCAACTCGGCCTCGTGCGAGGGATTCAAGCCATACCTTTTCTCTTGTTGTCTCCTGTAGCGGGCAGCGTTGCCGACCGCTATTCGCGCAAGATGCAGGTGGTGCTTACCCAAATTGCCAACGGGATAGTGCTCGCAGCGACGGCGGCATTGATCTTTACGGGTCAGATCCGGCCGTGGCACGTCTATGTCACCGCCGTCTTGATGGCCATTGTTCAGGTCTTTCTGCAACCGGCACGGGCTGCCCTGATCTCAGACTGCGTGCCGCCCAATAATCTGACCAACGCCATCGGTCTCAACGCCATTGTCTTTAACGCAGCGCGCAGCACCGGCCCTGCTCTCGCCGGCGTGCTGATCGCCAAGTTCGGTACCGGCGGAGCGTATTCAGTTCAAGCGTTTTTTTTCTTCCTGGCGACCATCTGGACCACCCAGCTTCGTTCCGCTGAGAGCTCTCGCGGCTTACACGGTCACTCGGCTCACGGGGAGTCTTTCGGACAGAGCATTGTCGAAGGATGGAGATTCAGTTGGAAGAACGAAATCGTGCGCACCGCGCTGCTGGTCGTGATGTTTGTCTCGTTGTTCATCGGTCCGTTCACGACCCTGCTGCCGGTGTTTGCACGCGACATCTTGGAAGTCGGCGCCACCGGGCAAGGGCTATTGCTTACCGCAATGGGCGTAGGCGCACTGTGCAGCGCCGTGCTCATCGCTTCCGCCGGCGATCGCTTGCCGAGGGGCACGCTTATGCTGGTCAGCGTAATGCTTTATGGGGTTTTTACCATGATGTTTGCGCTATCGCCCTGGTTTTGGCCGTCCATGGTCCTGATGGTCATCATTGGCCTGTGTCATGTGCATTCCCACGCGCTCGTACAAACAGTCATTCAATCTTATTCTCCTACCGAATTTCGCGGTCGAACCATGGCGATCTTCCACATGAGCCAGGTCGTGCTGACCGTAGGAGCAATGCTCTACGGAGTGCTGTCATCGCTTATCGGTACGCAGTGGACGGTAGCGTCAATGGGCGCGGTCGGTGCGCTGATTATGGTGGGGGTCTCTATCGCTCTGCCGGGTGCGCGGTTTATCCGATAACAGTCAAGCAGGGCGGGAACCGGCGGGGATTTTTCGATCTCGCATCCGGGCCAAGACACTGTGATGCTTGCCATAGCCGAAATAGATGACAATGCCTAGCAGC
>DASRAF010000172.1:0-2994 GCA_035638295.1 Pseudolabrys sp. | reverse complement strand
CTCCTCGCCAAGTGGCGCACCGCCGGCCGCGGCGTGCACCGCTACGATTTCGATGGCCGCTACGTTTATCTGTCGCCGACGGCCGAGGGCTATGTCGGCAACATCATGATGATCCTCGATCTCGCCGATCCCGCCCGCCCGGTCGAGGTGGGGCGGTGGTGAATCCCGGGGCAGTGGAAGGCCGGAGGAGAACCTTATCCTTGGGACAATTGGCCCGCGCCGCGTTGTCATCATCCGCTGCGCATGGGCAATCGCCTCTATGTCAGCTACTGGCATCACGGGCTCTTCATCCTGGATATCTCCGACATGGCGCGGCCGAAAATGGTGGCGCATGCCGAGACCAGCCCAGCGTTTGCGCACCCGACGCATACCTGTCTGCCGATTCCGCAAGCGCTCAAGGGCCGCCGCATCATGGTGGTGGCGGACGAGGACGTCGCCAAGCTGCGGCCGTCGTCACCCTCCTTCGCCTGGATTTACGACATCACCCTCGAGCAACTGCCGGTGCCGATCGCGACATTCCAGGTAGCCGGGCTTGACGTCGACGGCAGCCCGCAACCGCCGATGAGCGGTTGCCACCAGCCATCGGAGCGTTTCCACGGCACCATGATCCCGTTCGCGTGGTTTTCGCAAGGGCTGCGTCTCGTTGACATCGCGAACCCGTTCGTTCCGCGGGAGGTTGGTCATTTTCTGCCGAATCCGGCAGACGGCGAGGAGCGCCCTTCCTCCAATGACGTCACGGTCGACGATCGCGGGCTGATCTACCTAGTGGATCGCGTTCGCGGGGTCGACATCATCGAAGCGAAGGGACTTCACTGAGGATCAACGCCATGCAGGACGCACGCGCTAGCCGCAAGGATATCCATCCGATCGGAAAGAAGAACCCGAACCTGCCTTTTCACCCCGCGGTGCGCGCGGGCGATTTCATCTTCGTTTCAGGCCAGGTTGCCAAGGATGCCGACGGCAACATGATCTCGGGAACGATCGAGGAGGAGACGCGGGGCACGATCGAGGCGATTCGTCGAATTCTCGCCGAAGAAGGGGCCACACTGTCCGATGTCGTGCGCGTCACGACCTATCTCGGGGATGCCCGCGACTTCGGCCGCTACAACCGGGTGTTCGGAGAACACTTCAAGGATGCCGTGCTGGCACGCACGACCGTCGAGGCACGCGCAGTCATCGATACCAAGATCGAAATGGACGCCATTGCCTACAAGCCGCGCGGTGGGTGAACTGGTGTGCCAGGCGGCGAAGTGGTCGTCTGATGCGCAAAGCGAAAATCGTTCCGCCGCTCGCCGACTGAGGAGGACGTGACATGATCAGATTGCTCGGCCGACAGACGTCGGGAAACGTGCAGAAGGTCATCTTCTGCCTGGAGGAACTCGGCTTGCCCTATGTCCGCGAGGACTACGGTCGCCAGTTCGGCAACACGCTGACCGAGGCATACCGCAAGCTCAACCCCACGGCGAAGGTCCCGACCTTGATCGACGGCGACCTCGTGATCTGGGAATCCCATACCGTCCTTCGCTATCTCGCCGCCGTGCATGGACCGGCGCTGACCGGAGCGAGCGCGGCCGAGCGCACCATGGTCGAGCGTTGGATGGACTTTTTGCTCGGCGCCTTGAACACGCCCTACGTCGCCGTGTTCAAAGACGCCAAGAAGGCACCGGCGGAACGCGCGGGCGATTTCGCGGCGCAAAGCGCTGATCTCCTCGCCCAACTCAAAATACTCGATGGCCACATCGCCGGGCGCCAGTGGTTTGCGCTCGATCGTTTCACCATCGCCGACATTGCGCTTGGCTCGATCGTGAAGCGTTGCCTGGAATTTCCGATCGAGCGGCAGGCCTATTCGGAGCTCGAGCGCTGGCAGACTGCGATCAATGCGCGGCCGGCCTTTGCGGTGGCGATCGGGACCAAGCCGAGCGTGCTAACGTCAGCGGCCTGAGGCGCGTGAAACGCGCCTGAAGCGCACGTGCAAGTGTCGCGGTTTGCGTCCGTATAGCTTTGGCCGCGCCCGCCGTTTCTCACGCGACGCGGTACGGTTGCAGTTCTTCAGCAGCACGGCATTGGATTCTCAATCAGATTATAAATATGATCGAAGGTAATCTCGTTGATTGGTTTTTGGACCTTGAACGCCCGCGGCGGTGCATTCTTTTCCATCGCCATGATTGATGTCTCAATTGGCGGGCACTTGTCCTTCACGCAGGGCACCTCCTTGATGACGATAGGGACCTCCTTCGGGAAGTTGAAGTTTTGCCGCATCCAGTAGCGAATTTGCTCGAGCGTGTAAGGCGAGATTTCGATGTAGCGCCCAAAGGGGTCGGCATCGGTCGCCGGGTCGCGCGATCCGGGTGTAAAGAAGCAGCGCTCGAAGCCTTCGGTGATCTTCTTGCCATCGAGGGTCCGGCCGATGAAGACCAGCCGGTTGATCCGCTTCTCGTCGCCGCTCCAGGCGCGGCCCGGTCGTCCTTCGAAATCCCAATGAACGCCCTGCAATAGAAATTGGTCGTTGTCGCCCCTGAGGTTGAGGATCCCTTTCATCCGCAGCATCTGGTCGCCGAACTCAGCGATCATCGAACGGAACCAGATGCTCACCTTCAACCCGTCGAGTTCGCCCGGCTGCTCGATGCAGACGGTGTCGATGTCCTTGAGATGGTTGTGGTGATGATGGCCGTGATGAGGGTGACCATGGCTGTGGTGGGTAGCGTCATGCTGACTGTCGTAACCCTCGAGCTTGAGGGAGAAGTCGGCGCTGCCGAGGTCGAAAATCGCCGACAGGTCCATCTCTGAATTCTTGGTGCGAAGGATATTCGCGATCTTGTTCAGTTGTGCGAGCTGACGCTCGGTCTCATCTAATTTCTCCGGCGTGGAGAGGTCGGTCTTGTTGAGCAGGATCAGATCGGCGAAGGCGACTTGCTCGCAAGCCTCCGCCGACTCCTCGAGCCGCATCGAGATGTATTTGGCATCGACGACCGTGACGACGCCGGCCAGCGTGAA
>DASRAF010000171.1:0-7116 GCA_035638295.1 Pseudolabrys sp. | reverse complement strand
CGGAATCCGAAAATATCGGACAGTTGCTCGAACCCGACCGACTTGCGCTCCATCTTGCGCCAGATCGAATAGGCGCGTTTGCGCCGCCCGACGACCCGCGCATCGATGCCGCGGTCGGCAAGTTTCTTGGTGAGCTGCTTTTCGATCTCCGAGATCAGCAGCTTGCTGCGCTCGGTCAGCGCATTCAGCCGCGCGGTCACGACATCATAGGCTTCCGGATAGAGCTCGCGGAACGCCAGGTCGTCGAGCTCCTCGCGCATTTCGTGCATGCCCATGCGGCCGGCAAGCGGCGCGTAGATTTCGAGCGTCTCTTCGGCAGCGCGGCGACGCGCTTCGGTAGGCATGTAACCGAGCGTGCGCATGTTGTGCAGACGGTCGGCGAGCTTGATCAGAAGGACGCGGACATCGTCGGCGATCGCCAGCAGCAGCTTGCGCAGGTTCTCCGCCTGCTTGGCTTCCTTGGTGACGAGGTCGAGTTTTTTCAGCTTGGTCAAACCCTCGACCAAAGTGCCGATGTCGCGTCCGAACAGGCTGTCGATCTCGGCGCGGGTCGCCTCGGTATCCTCGATGGTGTCGTGCAGGAGCGCCGCGGCGATGGTCGCATCGTCAAGCTTGAGGTCGGTAAGGATTGCGGCCACCTCGATCGGGTGCGAAAAATAGGGGTCGCCGGACGCGCGCCGCTGCTCGCCATGGGCCTTCATGGCGTAAACGTAGGCACGGTTGAGCAGCGCCTCGTTGGTGTTTGGGTTATAGCGCCGGACCCGCTCGATCAGGTCGTACTGCCGCATCATTTGCGGCTTCCGGGCCGGTTTTTCGGTGGCCGGGCTGGACGGGATGGCCGGGGCAACGGCCGGCGGGCGCGGCGCCCGGATCGGGGCCTGCTTTTGCATGCGCGGAAGATCGGAGCGCGTGCGCGCCATATCTGCTGCCCTTTGGCCGCTCCTGATGATACCACCTCAAGATATCACGCCGTTTCATCGTAGCCGCAAGACCAACTGGTTGACGAAAAGCGACGGCCCGGCTTTTGGCCGGGCCGAGACGTGGAATTAACAGATTGACTATTCGGCGTCTTCTTCCGGCGGCTCTTCCGGCGGCGCCAGACCTTCGAGGCCCTTGAGCAGCTCTTCCTCGGTCATGCGGTCGGCGGTTACCTCAGTATCGTCGGAATCAACGCTGGCGCCTGCGCCGGCTCCAATGAGCGGCACTTCGGGCTCGGGCTCGTCAACCTCAACATATTTCTGCAGGCTGTGAATGAGATCTTCCTTGAGATCGCCGGGCGATACGGTTGTTTCGGCAATCTCCCGCAATGCCACGACCGGATTTTTGTCGTTGTCGCGCTCGACAGTAATTTGCGAGCCCGACGAAATCATCCGCGCGCGGTGACTCGCGAGAAGGACGAGATCGAAGCGGTTTTCAACTTTGTCGATGCAATCTTCTACGGTGACACGGGCCATTTCGCTCGTCACTCCATCTGGTGGAACTTGTCCTGAATTTGCCCGCTAGGTAGCCTTTGGCGCCTGAAATTTCAAGCAGTTTTGTCTTGGTTTAGCCGCAACCGTCTGTTACTCGACTTTTGCGCGGGCAAGCCGGTGGCAGGGGATTTTATCGGCACTGCGTAATTTGCGGAGGCGGCACACCAGTTTATTGGCGAGGCCGCGATGCTCAGTTAAAGGCGATCCGAAAGCGCGCGCGGCGCCATCCGCCCGTCGTGCGGGCCGGGTCTGGAAGTAAACCGTATTGGATTGTGAGACGAACCCATGACCGTATCTGGCGAGAAAATCGCTTTATTCATTGATGGTGCCAATCTTTACGCTACCGCTAAATCTCTCGGTTTCGACATCGACTACAAGCGCCTGCTGCGTGAATTCCATTCGCGCGGTTATTTGCTGCGAGCGTTCTACTACACGGCGGTGATCGAAGATCAGGAATATTCCTCGATCCGCCCGCTGATCGACTGGCTCGACTACAACGGCTATTCGGTCGTTACCAAGGCGACCAAGGAATTCGTCGATCAGACCGGGCGGCGCAAGGTCAAAGGCAACATGGATATCGAGCTTGCCGTCGACGCGATGGAAATCGCGGGCACGATCGATCACATGGTCCTTTTCTCAGGTGACGGCGATTTCCGCTCGCTGGTCGAGGCCGTCCAGCGCAGGGGGGTCCGCGTCACGGTCGTCTCGACCGTTTCGACGCAGCCGCCGATGGTTGCCGACGAACTGCGGCGTCAGGCCGACGTCTTTCTCGACATCGTCGAATTGCAGACCAAGATCGGGCGTGACCCCTCCGAGCGGGCTCCGCGCGAGGGCCGGCCGCCGCGCGAGGATCGTGCCGCGTCGCATACGCCTCAGTTCCTGCAGCGGCCGCCGACTGCGCCGCAACGCGCCGGGGCGCATGTCGGGGCTGATGACGACGACGAGTCATACGAACAATAAGGTAGCGTTTTCATCTCAGGATCCTGGGCCATGGCTGGGGCCGACGGAAAGCCTGGGCGCGATTGCCCCCGTTGCCCGCGCCTTGCCGATTTTCGAAAGACATGGCGCGCCAAGGAGCCGACCTGGTTCAATTCACCGGTCCCCTCCTTCGGCGCCCTTGATGCACGCCTGTTGATTGTCGGTCTCGCACCCGGGCTGCAGGGGGCCAATCGCACCGGTCGGCCCTTCACCGGCGACTACGCGGGCGTGCTGCTCTACGAGACCCTTGCAAAATACGGCTTCGCGCGGGGCGTCTACGGCGCACACCCCGACGACGGGCTTGAGCTGCTCGACTGCCGCATCACGAACGCCGTGCGTTGCGTGCCGCCGGAAAACAAGCCGACGCCGCAGGAAATCAAGACCTGCCGCGATTTTCTCGCACCGACCATCGCCGAGATGAAAAAGCTGCGCGCCGTCGTTGCGCTCGGCCGGATTGCGCATGAAAGCACCCTGCGTGCGCTCGGTGGCAAGCTTTCTGAAATTGGCTTTGAGCACGGCGACCGGCATCAGCTGGGACCGCTGACGCTGTTCTGCAGCTATCATTGCTCGCGCTACAACACGAACACGGGCGTGCTAACGCCCGAGATGTTCCGCACAGTCTTCAGAAATGTCCGCAATTATCTCGATCGCTGAAGCCAGGCGATCACTTCGGCTGCATTCTTGTCCGGCGGGAAAACCGGGTAGAAGACTTTGCTGATCACACCGTCATCGATGACAAGCGCCATGCGCTTGAGCAGCGTCATTTCCGCCGTGGAGAATGTCGGAAGATTGAGAGCGCGGGTGAGCGCAAGCTTCTCGTCCGACAAGATTGCAAACGGCAGATGCAATCGTGTCGCCGCCTCTTTCTGATAGGCGGTGTCCTGGGTCGACAGACCAAAGAGTTGTGCGACACCCAGGCGCTTCAGTTCGGCCAGATTGTCGCGGAAGGAACACGATTGCGGCGTGCAGCCACGCGCGCCGGGGATCTGGTCCCAGCCGTCCGGCGGATCGACGCCCGGAACGCCCGTGCGCGGATAGACGTAGATGACAGTCCGGCCTTTGAGTTTCGAAAGGTTGATCGCCATGCCGTCGGTCGTCTGCAGCGCGATGTCGGGCAGTTTTGCGCCCGTGAGATGGCGTGCGCCGCCATCGTCCCGCGGTGCTGGGATATCGGGCGGCAGGAATTGCGGGTTATGCGTTCCTGGGGCTTCAGTCATTGCTGTCTCATTTTTCTCGTTCTTAACGCTGCTCGGCCGGAATGACAGAACTGTAGCTCATAAATTCCATGAGCGAGCCGTCCGGATCACGAAAATAGACCGAGGTACCCGGCCCTTTCGCGCCGAACCTTTGCATTGGCCCGCGCTCGACGGCAATTCCGCGGGCTTTCAGATGGGCGATCGCACCTTCGATCGGGCCCTCCCACTCGAAGCACAGGTCGCTGTTTCCCGGTTGCACGGGCAAACGGGCAACCTCTGCCGGCTTTACCCCTGGCCCATGTACGTTGAGCTGCTTGTCGCCGAAACGGTACGCCCAGCCAGTGGGGCGCTGAACCAGCTCGGCCCCCATGACATCGGCATAAAAACTGTTGGACCGTGCCCAATCCGACACATGGATGACGCAGTGGTCCAGTTTGGTTGGCACCATATCGGGCTCCCGGGCGTTGAATGTCACGGCAACGTTATTTACCGGCGATCGTCAAGTCGGCAATGCTGTCAATGTGTAAGGCTGTTTTTCTCCTCTTTAACAGGAGCGACCTTATGACCTTTCTCAAACTCGTTTATGCGACCACCTTGTTCCTCGGCGCGGCTCTGCCCGCTGCAGCACAGACCGCCAGCGCGCCTATGAAAGGTAGCGATGGTAAGGAAGTCGGCTCGATCAATCTCACCCAGACAGCGCAAGGCGTGCTGATCAACGTTTCTGTCAAAGGACTGCCGCCGGGCGAGCATGCGATCCACGTGCACGCCGTCGGCAAATGCGAGCCACCTTTCACGTCGGCCGGCGGCCACTTCAACCCGGGCAACAAGAAGCACGGAATGCTGGCGCCGGAAGGTCAGCATGCCGGTGACATGCCCAATCTGCACATTCCGCAAAGCGGCGACCTCACAGTCGAAATCCTCAACGTCAACATTACGCTGGAAAAGGGCAAACCTAATTCCGTGTTCGACGCCGATGGCTCGGCGATTGTCATCCATGCCGGGAGCGACGACTACAAAACCGATCCGACCGGTGAGGCTGGCGGACGCATTGCCTGCGGCGTGATTCAGTAGCGGGCTGCACTTCGTTTTCACCCATCATTCCGGGACGGCGCGTCAGCGACGGACCCGGAATGCACGTCGTCATGCCCGCCTTTACGCCGGGCATCCACCTCTTACTGACCAGCAGCGAGCGAGACGTGGATGGCCGGGACGAGCCCGGCCATGACGGGTGGGAACGTAGTGCGTTCAATTCGGACTGCCGAACAGCGCAAGGCCCAAAGTCGTGGAGACGTGCTAGCCCTTCATTCGCATGAGGCGACCGCGTTCCAGATCCCACGAACGCTTCTTCAGCGTCTCACGCTTGTCGTGCAATTTCTTGCCGCGCGCCAATGCGATCTCGACCTTGGCTCGTCCTTTTTCGTTAAAGTAAAGCTTTAGCGGCACGATCGTCATGCCTTCGCGTTCGACCGCACCCACGAGGCGATTGATCTCCCGCTTCTGCAACAACAGTTTGCGCGCCCGCTTCGGAGTGTGGTTGAAGCGGCTCGCCTGCAGGTATTCCGGGATATTCGAATTGATCAGCCAGAGCTCGCCCGCGCGTGCATCGGCATAGGATTCCGCAATCGTCGCTTTTCCGGCGCGCAACGATTTCACCTCGCTGCCGGTCAGCACGATCCCTGCCTCGAAGGCTTCCCCGATCGCGTAATTGAAGCGCGCCTTGCGGTTGTCGGCGACCACCTTGAAGCGGCGCTCGGGTTTTGCGGCCATGGGACGTCAGATGCGATTAACGTTTGTTCAGCGCGCTTTGAGCTCGTCACGAATTTCGGTGAGCAGCTCTTCCGTTTTCGTCAGCGGCGGCGGTTTATCTTTTTCTTCCTTTTTCTGCTTGGACGTAAGTCGGTTGATACCGCGGATTACCAGAAACAGGATAAACGCGATGATGAGGAAGTTAATCGTGACCGTCAGGAAACTTCCATAACCCAGGACCGCACCTTGCTTTTTCGCCTCGACCAGCGTGTCTGCTGTGACCTTCGAGGAGAGCGGCAGAAAATAATTGGAAAAATCGAGCCCCCCGGTGATCGCGCCGATAATGGGCGTGATGACGTCGCCGACCAGAGAATTCACGATCGATGAAAACGCCGCGCCGATGATCACGCCGATGGCGAGATCGATGACGTTGCCGCGCAATGCGAATTTTTTGAATTCCTCGATCATGAGCTGTGATCCAGATAGGGATGAACCAAGGAGCCCTCTCATGGCCGAACTCGTCCCGGGCATCCACGTCTTTCTGAAACACCAGGACGTGGATGCCCGGCACAAGGCCGGCATGACGCAAAACTAGTTGATCAGCCCGGCGTGCACCATCGCCTGGCGTACAGCGGCCTGCGCCTTCTCGCTCGCCGGAACTATCGGAAGCCGCACCGTGTTGGCGCATTTGCCGATGAGCGACATCGCGTACTTGATCGGCGCCGGACTTGTTTCGACAAACAGATTAGTGTGCAACAGCGCGAGCTTGTCTTGCAGCTTGAGCGCGGCCTTGAAGTCGCCTTTTAGGCAGGCCGCCTGAAACTCCGAGCACAGACGCGGTGCCACGTTCGATGTCACCGAGATGCAGCCATGCCCGCCATGCGCCATGAAGCCAAGCGCGGTGATGTCTTCGCCCGAAAGCTGGTTGAAATCCGGCCCCATCGCCGCGCGCTGCTGCGATACGCGCGTCATGTTCGCGGTCGCGTCCTTCACGCCGGCGATGTTCTTCAGTTCGAACAGGCGCGCCATTGTTTCGACCGACATGTCGACGATCGAACGACCGGGAATGTTGTAGATGATGATCGGAATGCCGATGGCATCGTTGATCGCCCTGTAGTGCTGATACAAGCCTTCCTGCGTCGGCTTGTTGTAGTATGGCGTGACGATCAGCACGGCATCGGCACCCGCCTCTTCGGCGTGACGCGACAGCTCTATGGCCTCAGCGGTCGAGTTCGATCCTGAGCCGGCGATGACAGGCACACGCCCGTCGACCTGATCGATGCACCACTCGACGACCTTCTTGTGCTCGTCATGCGACAGCGTCGGGCTCTCGCCAGTGGTCCCGACCGGAACCAGTCCGTTCGTACCCTCGGAAATCTGCCACTCCACGATGTCGCGGAAGGATTTTTCGTCGAGCGAGCCGTTTTTGAACGGCGTGACCAGCGCGGTGAAAGAGCCCCGAAAGCTCGTCTTGGCGGTCATGGCGCGGCTTCTCCACAGAGGGTCCGGTATGAGCCCCAATCAATATCGGGTCGGCGGGGAGGATGATAGTCCTCCGCGGCGAGTAAATGGGCAGTCTGCCCTGTTTTTGCCTGCGTCGCTAAGTAGTGTCCCGGACATGTAATTTTTGAGTACCATCCATCAATATTTTTGGCCTAAAAAGCCAATGCCAGCGGCCCCGCGCTGATTCGGGTCGCCGGGGACACGATCGCACGGGGTTTGAT
>DASRAF010000170.1:0-2832 GCA_035638295.1 Pseudolabrys sp. | reverse complement strand
GCTTCCCCTACTACAACAGTCTTGCATTCGACCGCGTTTTTGCATGACAACGGCGCCTTGCAGCGCCGGGTGATCAATGCTTCAGCGGAACGACAGTGCCGGCTCGACGTCGCGTCCGGGCAGGACGATCAGAATCGCATCCCGCGCGGAGGTTTCCCCCCTGCCGCAATGGCAATCTGCATTCGCGCAGGAGCGAAAAGATCATCGTTACTATGAACTTCTCGAAGACACGCTCAAGGATGGTTTCACTTACGGCTATCTGATCGTCGAGAACGATCGCATCGTCCGCGCCATCCAGCCTTATTTCCTGGTCGACCAGGATCTGCTCGCCGGCATGAGCGGCGGCAATACAAAAATAGTGACCGCCCTGCGCCGCCTTTGGCCGCGTTTCATGCGTGCGCGCACGCTGATGGTGGGATGCGCCGCCGGCGAAGGGCATCTCGACGGCGATGACGCGACAAAATCCGAAACGGCCGAAACGTTTGGCCACGCCTTGCTGGGCGTAGCGCGAGAACTGAAATGCGCAATGATCGTGCTCAAGGAATTCCCCGCGAAGTACCGCGCGCCGCTGCAATGCATGCTGGATGAAGGTTTCGCCCGCGTGCCGAGCATGCCGATGACGACGCTTGACATCGACTACAAAGATTTTGAGGACTACCTATCGAACTGCCTCAGTCCGCGCACGCGCGGAAAGGTGCGCCGCAAGTTGCGCGCCGCCGAGCGCGCAAAGCCGGAAATCACCATGAGCGTTGTCGACGACGTGACCCCGTTCGTCGATGAAGTCTATCAGCTCTACGAAAAAGTCTACGAACGTTCACCGCTGCAGTTCGAGAAACTCACCAAGGACTTTCTTTGCGAGGTCGGGCGACGGATGCCGAACAAGATCCGCTTCTTCATCTGGCGTCAGGGCACCCATATCGTCGCCTTCGGCCTTTGCACAATGCAGGGTGACGCGATCTGTCACGAATATGTGGGATTCGATTATGCCGTCGCCTTCGATCTCAATCTTTATTATCGCGTTTTTCACGACATCATCAAATGGGCCATCGCCAACGGCTATAAGCGCTTCTACAGCGGCAGCCTCAACTACGATCCCAAGTGGCACTTGCGCCAGTCGCTCTACCCCGTCGATCTCTATGTCCGGCATACCTCGGGCGCCGTCAACGCCGTACTGAAACGGCTGCTTCCGGTGATGGAGCCGACGCGCTCCGACCCGATTCTTCCGAACTTCCACAACTACCGCGAGCTCTGGGGCTGATCCGCCCGCAGTTTTCGGCCCCTGTCGGAACCAGAACAGGCAGTTCCCGTTATCACGCTGGGCGGCCCGTGCCGCATCGCGGGAGCGAGCAATGGCGGCGGATTCAACATCCAGTGAGGTGACCGTGCGGCGGCGGCCTGCGCGCGCGAAGGACAAGGGCGTTGTCGATCTTGCCGGCGATGCACTGAAGGAAATCGCTACGCTCATCCAGACCGAGCTGCAGCTGTTGCGCGCGGAGATTTCGGAAAAGCTGACCTTCACCGCGCTTTCCGCCGTGCTGATCGGCGCCGGTGCGCTGTTGCTAATGGCAACAATAGTGCTGCTGCTGGAGGCGGCAGTCACGGGCCTTGTTGCCTTCGGCTTTTCGTGGACCGCCGCAACACTAACCGTAGCGATGGGCACGCTCATCGTCGGAGCGGGGCTTGTATGGTTCGGCTACAATCGCCTGAGTGTCGCGCGTCTTGCTCCCACCAAGACCATCGACCAACTGCAAAAAGATTCAACAATCGCAAAACAACTGTGAGGTAACTCTATGCCTACGTCTGCACAACTTGAACGCAAGGCCGAACGGGCCCGGGAGCGACTGTCCGACCGGATTGCGGATCTGCGCTATCACGTCTCTCCGACCACAGTGGTGAGCGACCTTCTGGGCGGCGTCAATCCGCGCGCCTGGGGTGACGACGTTCTACCGATCCTCGCCAAGCAGGCCCGCAACAACCCGATCGCGTCTCTCCTCATCGCGGCCGGCGTCGGTTGGCTGATCTTTTCGGAGGTGCGCGGACCCGTCGCCAAGACCCTTGGTCTCAACCACATCGGTCTAAAGGACCTCGGCCTGCCGGGCTCGCGGCAAAAGGCCCGGCGCGGAGCGCGCAGAAAGAAACGTACAGCGCGCAATGGCAAGTCGGCGGGAAGCCGTAGCAAGTAAGGATAGCCATGGCGGGCGGCCACCGGCGGGCAGTCGGCTCACGGAGGCAGCGCCGACTTTGGTCCGGACTTCTGGGCGTCGCCTTGCTGGTTGCGGGAATTTGCCGCCAGCCGGAACACGACGTGCCGACAGAAGAGCCGGAGCTTACCGGAGGTCGCTCGCCGCCAGGCACCGAGAAAAAGCGCCGCACATGGATGGAGATCGCGCGGCTTCTGTACGGCGCAATCGGCCAGCACCGCGTGGTATCCATCGCGGCCGCCGTCACGTTTTTCGCACTTCTCGCGATGTTCCCGGCAGTCGCCGCGCTGGTTTCCATCTACGGAATCTTTGCCGATCCGGGCACGATCCGCGTGCACCTTGATGACCTCGCGTCGGTCCTGCCCAGCGGCGCGATCGAGGTCATCGGCGATCAGCTCACGCGCGTCGCTTCGGGCGGGAAAACAACGCTCGGCGCGACGTTTCTCTTCACGCTCGGGCTGTCCCTCTGGAGCGCCAATGCCGGCATGAAGGCACTCTTCGATGCGCTCAACATTGTCTATGATAGGCAGGAACGGCGTGGCCTGGTGAAATTAAATCTTATTTCATTAGCCTTCACCGGCGGCGCGCTTCTGATTCTCCTGCTGGCCATCGCCGCAATCGTCGTGCTGCC